>JAFGRV010000447.1 GCA_016934975.1 Spirochaetales bacterium
CCGGAGGTAAAAATGAAAAAAAAATTTTTATTACTTTTGATTGTATTTGTAATTCCATTCTCATTATTTGGGCAAACCCTGGGAGATGTTAACAGCGATGGTGCTATTACGATTGTTGACGCTCTGCTTGTTTCACAATACTATGTGGATTTAAACCCTTCCAACTTTAACCCGTCCGTTGCAGATACCAACTGTAACGATAGCATCGATATCATCGATGCATTACTCATAGCTCAATATTATGTCGGACTTATTGACAGTTTTTCATGTGATATCACTCCTACCCCGACACCTGGTTCGGGAAGTGGTTATATACCTGTAAGCCAGGAAATCAAAACATATGGGAGTCAGTATGCATGTGCCAAACCGGTGATGATCGGCCAGAACAGGTATATCGTTTTATGTACGGGATTTGGCTGGGGTAATCCTCAAGGAATTATCGAGGTATATGAGGCGGATGCCAATTGGAACCTAGGGAATAGAATAGGCACATCCTCTTCTCCGGTTTGTGATTTATATGCCAAGGCATTTCCCGATGTCCTCGGCAATACCAGGATATTGATTTATGGATCTGTCGATTCGGCTACAATATCATTTGTCACTCTTTTTGATATTAACAGTAGAACATGGAACTGGGCGGAAACCGCCGATGTGTTTTATATAACGGATATCGTTTATGCCCGGCAGGCAAACCTGTTTTATCTGGTGGGACATCGATGGGATTCCAATGCCGTAAACTATTTATTTACTTCTTCATCTAACAACCTTACGAATCCGGGGGCGTGGGGACGGCTTAATTTACCGGGACAACCTAAAAGTGCACAGGAGATACGAATCACATATGCGAGTGATTTTAATTCTTTATACATTTCAAGATGCGACAAAGCATATAACACGGATCTTCTTCGATATAATTTCAGTACACAACAGTTTACAACAATCGGATCCTGGTCCTACGGTGGTTCCGAAGCTTATGTGATTTTCGGATTTGTCAGGTATAATGAAGGAAAGTTGGGAGTGACAGTTCCCAATAATAATCCGTCAAGACATTTTGATGTTTATTATTCGACTGACGGTCAAAATCTTATACAACTTCCGAATACTAATTTTCCGATTTATTCCCACAATAGCGGTCACAGCGAGGCGCTTGCTTATTGTTGGCCTCTTGAGAACGATACCTTTCTGGTACATGATTCAAGGGATGGGGTGAGTTCCAGTTTTATAGGATTCTATGATATGCAGGGAAACCAAATAATAAAGTTCAGCGGATCCGTATCCCATTATTCGGAAGCAAGTCCTCTTCATGATGGACCGGATATTATTATCGGCGGAGAGATTGCTCCTGATGTTGCAGGTACGGACCTTAAAGTGATTACAAGAATTGCTAATTGAGGTTGTCCCGCACCTCCTTTGCGTACAAAGGTTAACAAGGCTGGCCAATAACATCATTACCCTATATATAGGGTCGCTCTTCTCCAAATCTCTTACAATAGAGGTTATTGGACAGCCTAAATTAAAAAATGTCGTGTAAGGATCTGTACGGTAAATAATCATAGTACAATCTCTCTCCCGGGAATAATAATTCCGGATTCTCTCTATCCGTCAATAAAAAATACCTTTCACCAGGTTTATTGTTGATCTGAAAGGAATGATCCCGGTACCCTGAAAATCTTCTGCCTGATTTGATAATTTTTTATTCCTGCAAATCATTTTTTTTCTAATATGACTTGTGTGAAAGTACAAGTTCCTTTATCATTATACATTGAAATAACTGCTTATGTGTGTAGACTACTGTTACCGGTGTCCTGTAAAATACAGTCAGTTGATACTGACGATATGTAATTGCCTGTATAACAAGGATTTATTCTATTTGAGATTTTTACAAATGAATTTATGAGGACACTATGAATCCGGTTCATTACAGATCTATCTGATTTTTAGGATGTAATCACTCAAAGGATAATGAGTGTTTTACATAAAGTTTCCTGTAAGGAAACAAATATTGCTTATCAGAAGGAGAATAAATAATGAAAAAAAGTCTACTATTATTATTAGTTTTCGTACTTATGGCAACAATGATTTACGCCACGGGACAGAAGGACCAGCAGTCATCTACAGACAGCACGTCCTCTTCGGGCGTACGGGGAACTGTCGTTACAATGGCCGGTCCTTTTGTTGATAATGATGCTGTTAAATTCAATAATGCTATAAAAGCCTTTGAAGAAAAGACTGGTATTGATATCCAGTATGAAGGCTCCAAGGAATTCGAAGCTTCTATCTCAATAAGAATAGAAGGCGGAAATGCACCCGATATCGTGGATTTTCCTCAACCGGGATTGCTCGAAACATTTGTCAAAGGCGGATATGTCGTTGACCTGAATAAAGTTCTTGATATGGATAAAATCAGGAAAAATTATATTCAGAGCTGGTTGGACATGGCGACCATGAAAGGGCCGGAGGGTAAAATCATGGCAGGCGTATGGGGCCGTGTTAATGGGAAATCCCTGGTGTGGTATAACAAAAAAGAATTTGACGCTGCCGGATATAAAGTACCGACAACCTGGAAAGAACTGGAAGATCTGGAAGCCGCTATTATGGCTGATGGAGATACACCCTGGGCGATCGGTATCGAATCAGGCGCTGCTACCGGCTGGCCGGCAACCGACTGGATCGAAGAATTCATGCTGAGAACCAACAGCCTCGAAGATTATGACCGGTGGGTTACCGGAGTGTTGAAATTCGATTCTCCCCAGGTAAGAAAAGCTATCGGAAAAATGTCTGAAATCTGGCTGACAAAAGGCATGGTTTACGGAGGAAGAGAAAGTATTGCAACAACAAGTTTCGGCGACGCGCCTAAAGTATTGTTTGAAGAACCGCCGAAAGCCTGGCTGCACAAGCAAGGGAATTTTATCACTTCATTTTTCCCTGAAAATCTGAAAGCAGGGGTTGATTATGATTTCTTCTACCTTCCGGGAATCGATCCGAAATACGGAAAACCCGTGTTGGTGGCAGGCGATATATACGCCATGTTTAACGACAGACCGGAGGTCAGAATGGTCATGGAATTTTTCGCCACCGGAGCTTCCGTCGAAACCTGGATTAAAGCAGGCGGGGCTATTTCACCCCATAAGGACGCGCAGTTAAGCTGGTACACAAATGCCGTAGACCGGAAAGTTGCCGAAGTCATTCAAAATGCAACAAGCGTCCGTTTTGACGGATCGGACCTTATGCCCGGAGAAGTGGGCGCAGGTTCATTCTGGAAAGAAATGACAGCATATGTTTCGGGCACAAAATCCCTCGATGAAGCTTTGAAAGCAATTGACGCTTCCTGGCCGAAATAAAAAAAGCTAAAGCGGGAAAATAGTACTATCTTCCCGCTTTTTTTAAATTGTCGATGCAGTGGCAATCTTAATTTGAGCCGATTATTGCATACATCCTGGTACGGCTGCCGTCTAAAACCGAAAACAAAAAGGTTGAAATTAAGATTGCTTCAAGGAGGTAATAATGCCGCAGAGTGTCAGTTTTAAATCCTTTCAGGTAGTAAAATTAATCGGATTAGTTATTCTGGCCATCCTTGTTCTTGCGGGTGGTTTTATATTTTTACAGAATCTGCAAAGTGTTAAGCTTGCTATGATGATTTTTGCCGTGATTTGGGGAGTAGGATCGGTAGCGCTTCTTTTTTGGGTTTTTAATACCGTTGCCCAGACCATGCCAAGAAAAATACGTTCCACTGCGGTGGCTCTTGTATTTGCAGGCCCGGCGATAATATTACTCGCCTGGGCTTTAGTATTACCCACTCTCAGAAGTTTGTGGCTCAGTTTTTTTGATGACATCGGTGATAAATTCGTATTTTTGGATAATTATATATTCGCTTTTTCCGATCCCATAATGCTGGAATCATTTAAAAATAATTTATTATGGATGATCTTCGGCACCGGTTTTTGTGTGCTCCTTGGATTAATAATCGCCGTATTATCCGATAAAAGTAAATTTGAAAAAGTATTTAAGGCTTTGATTTTTTTACCGATGGCGATCTCTTTTGTCGGAGCAGGTGTTATCTGGAAGTTCATGTATTCGTATAAAGGCGAAGGAATAAATATTACCGAAATAGGGCTGTTGAATGCCATAGTTGTCGCGTTAGGAGGAAAAGCACAATCCTGGCTGCTGCTGCCGGGTTGGAATAATTTCTTTTTGATTGCCATTATGATCTGGCTGCAGACCGGCTATGCCATGGTTATTCTTTCCTCGGCGATAAAGGGAATCCCCGGGGAAATAATGGAAGCCGCCAGAATCGACGGAGCAAACGAGTTTAAAATTTTTTTTAGAATTACCATTCCTTCCATCTTTCCCACAATAGTGACCGTCGCCACAACCATATTGATTTTCAGCTTAAAACTCTTCGATATTGTCCGTGTAATGACCGGCGGAAACTTCGGGACGAATGTTATTGCCAATGAGTTTTACCAACGGCAATTTACCTACAGAAAAACCGGACAAGCTTCGGCTATTGCCATCGTGTTGCTGATATGTACTATACC
>JAFGRV010000448.1 GCA_016934975.1 Spirochaetales bacterium
ACAGAACATAGATTCAAATTCAAAAGGATTGGTAAAGACAAACCAGGAACCAAAATCAGGGTTCTTTAAAAGAATCTTTGATATGATCCTCGGTAAATCTGATCCCAAGTGGGAAAAACGGCGGTTATTAAGAGATATTGATAAATCGATCCGCAGGATGCGTCAAAAATATTATTCTCCCAGGAATTATTCTGTTCTCCCCCAGCTTGCTAAATTCTTTTACGAATTCTATAAGACCCTTGGTCCTGCAAAAACCCTTGTTCAACATGCAGATTCCTCGGGAGCTCTAAAAATTATAGTCATCGAGTCTTTTTTAAGCAGTGAACATTCGGAACTCAAAAACCGTTTTAAGGAAGAAGCCATAAGGGAACGTGTAAAAATAACAGATACCAAAAAACTGACAGAAGAACTAAAGCAGGAACTTCTTGATTTTTTCTCCGGTTTTGACGCGGAAAAAATAAGACTCATTAATGCCCACTATAATTTTTTACGAAAATTTTTGAATCTCGCGCATTTCGACTATTACTTTCTTCTTAAGAAGTTTGATTCAAATCTCCCGGAAGGTAACTTTTTTTATAAACCGAGCTTCGAAGCGGTAAATGGTGAATATATTGTCGATGAACTCAAGGATTTTCTTGATGTTGCTCTTGCAATAGATGAAAGCATAAACTGGAATATTATTCTCGATATATTAAAAGAATACCGGGGAGTGGAAGTAGTCTCCAGAAACGGATGGCAAAAATTATTAACCAGACTTAAGGAAATCCAGCGGACTAAAATCCTGGAACTCATACTGCAACATATTGATAATGATCCGTTTTATAAACCCAACCCGCACATTCAGTTTATTAAAATTGTGGAACCCTATCTTTCAAAGATAAAAACCCAGACAGAACTGACCATACAAAAACTGGCAAAAGAAAAACAAGGTATTAAGATTGAATTTCTCTGTAACAAAATCTTTGGAACAACCTCGGTACTCCGGATGAAAAATTATAATGAACAAAAAAATGAGATTTTTAAGAAAAAAATGCTTGGGGGATTTATTCATATTACCCCGATAAATTACGTAAAAGCCTTTCTTATCGACTATAATAAAAAAACAATCCGGGATGTGGTGGATTTGCTGATAGTAAAAGGGAAATGGACGACGAATATATTGTCTCAACAACTTTCCGATTCATTTCAACAACTCTCAGATATCACAGAGGAACTCCTTGAATTCGACGAAGCATTATCGGATGATTCTCCCGATGGAACAAAATTAAAGAATATGGCGATGCGGGCGGACAGGGATAAAAAGGCCAACCGCTTATTACGGCAAATGCTCAAAGAAACAAACGATACTGCAAAAAAGATCATGTATGATGCGGCTCAAGGTCTCATTATCCTCGCAAAAAATCTCAAGGCTCTCCTCGATGATTATTCAAAGCAGCCCCATGAGCTTATCATTAACTGGAAAGAAATTGATACTCACACGGACAATACCATAAAAGAGCGAATCATTAATATTTATAAACATATTTACTATTTTATTAAGCTCCTGCAAATCTACAACAGATAAGGTGCTATCTTTTCGCCCGACTCTTCTTTCTCTCGATTTCCAATACCTTTTTGCCTTTAATTGATTCAAATATTTGATCCGCAAGAAAGTAGCGGTTACGGCCAATCATACTCACACCATCAGTATACCTGATTAAATTATGCTTCCATTCACCGGGAATCGGATCATAGATAATAAAATATTTTTCATCGAGAGAATATCCCTTAATCACAACATAATGCCCTGTGGTGTCCGGATAATATCTGTCTACGAATACTAAAGACTCATCCCCCTCCACCGGTTGAATATACGTCGTGTTAAAAAGAATTATCGCGATATTTCCCTTATCAATAATGGCTTTCATATCGGAAAAATCATTGACAACAGGTAAAAATGTCTTGATCCTGTGATACCGGAAATTCCTCTCCATATGAGCAAAAGAAACAGCCCCGTTTTTAATCGGAAGACCTATCTCTTCCCGGTTCTCTTTTACGGTGATTCTCTCTCCCGTTGCCCAGTGAACTGCCATGGCAACACATGCCGGGCCGCAATTACCATACATACCGGTATTAAACTGCGTTTTATACCAATTAAACTCAGGCTCAACACTATGTTGAGAAGGAAAAGGACTCACAAAAAGAAAAAACTGATAACTTACCGGACCGTGAACCAGGGAAACTTTGGTGTACCCGGGGGCAACAGCACGAAAATGATTATCATAGGTCTTCTCTATCAATGCAGGATCCTGCATCAGTTTAAACCGGGAATCAAAGACAACAACCTCCCCGGATTCATCATAAAAGCGGCCGGAAAGATCAAGGCCGGCACCAACAGCATCGAGAGTAAGGAAGATCTCTTCGTCTGAACTCAAATTAACAGGGTCTGCCGAAATGTAAAGAGTATTTGAAAAAACCTCTCTCCCTCTGTCATCTGCCAGAGAAAATCTCACCTGAAATTCCCCTGGTTTAAGATAGGTAAAATTCGCCTTTTTAGCAAAAGAAAACTGCCCTGTCCCGAAATCCCAGACAGGAGAAAGAGATTGATGAAAATCGAAAAGAGTTAATAATTCCGCGGAGAGGGGCACTTTGTCCTTTACCACAGATGATTGTATGGAAATGATTGAGGGAAGATTCGAAGATCCGGGATAAATATCCTGAGGCAGCGATATATTTTTAAGCAATTTAATCCCCGAAGGAATAAGAATGCGTTCTCCCGGCCGGAGTTTCCGGATATCACTGATTTTATTGAATCTGACAATTTCAGACCAACTGACTCCATAAAGAGAAGCAATATCATAAATAGTTTCACCTGGAGAAAAAATATGATATGGCGGAATATAGGGAACATATTCGGGAGATACGGGGATACTATCTTCCGCCTGGTGTTCACTTTTATCGTTTGACCCCCAAATAGGTTTTTGAAAATGAAAAAAAGAGAAAGAAAGGAGAAAAACGAGAGATAAAGCTAAAAGAGATATCCACACAAAAGAAGGGATTTTTTTAGACTCATTACTTCCTTTTCTATCTTCTTTACTTTCCATGTCTCTACTTTAATACGTTAAAAACAAAAAAAAATCAATAGATAACACCATACTATTTACCTGAAGAATCCTTTCATCTATAGTATACTAATATATACTGATGTATACGAGTGTATACACATATATCCGGAGACTGATATAAATAAAATATATCACTTTAAAACCGATATTTTTTAGACAAGTAAGAAAAAATTCTCTTACCTGGGTTGTGAGCTTTCTCATGGATATGATATAAAAAACAAGGAGGAAATTACTATGGCAGATGATAAAAATCTTATTTCTTCGGAAACCCACGAAATAAATTATGTATTAAAAAAGTGGGAAAAAAAGCAAAATAAAAAAAACAGGCAAATAGTTCGGGAGACACTTGAAAAATTCAGAGATGATATAACATATAAACCCCATAACCGGGAGAATTTTTACCGGTATGTAGAGGACCACGATATTTTAGCCCTTTTAGAAGATGCTGAAAAAAAGAAGGCCCCGGGGAAAAAGGCTGATAAAAAAAGTATTATTCCTGATATAGACGGGAGCGACCTGACCATTGATGATCCCTACATCCACAAGGTAAAAAAATCGAAAAAACAGAAGATATCGATCCAGGATTTATCGATACAAAGAAATACAAATATGACACAGATGAAAATAGAAAAAACACCGGGAACCCATGCCGGTAAAAAAGCATCAAAAAAAAATCTGATTATTACCCTGATCGTTGTCCTTGGTGTAATACTTTTCATCGTCCTTTTCCTCGTTGGCAGATGCCTGCTACAAGGAACACAGACGACAAACCTGACTACATCTTCCGGGGAAAATCAAACCGAAGAGGTTCAACCACAAGTGGAAGTACCTCCGGAGGAGAACACAGAACCTGAAAAGATTCACTATACGGCAACAAGCCTAAAAAGCTTTTTAGAGACATGTACTCCCCTTTATTTTAAAGGAGATCTTGATATACTAAGAACAGATGAGGAGTCTAAGATCGATTCTCTTGTATCATACCTTGATAATTATATTCTTGTGGAACTTTCGATAGAAGGTCATACGGCAAATATGGGGAAACCGAAGGATGAAATGGAATTAAGTATAAAGCGGGCAAGGCTCGTAGCAGATATGCTCAAAAAAAGAGTAAAAACCGCGGAATTAAAGATAAAAACAACCGGGTATGGTGCAAAGCGGGAAGCAGTTAAAAATCCTGACGAAGAGACGATGAAATTAAACCGGAGAGTAGAGATAATTGCGGGAGAAGTCCGGGCTGAATAAAAAATCCCATTTGGAAATTATACTCAAGAGTGCTATGAGCTTGACAAAATTGTAATCTACGATATAATAAAATAACACTTATGGGACAATCATCTAGTTTACAAAAAGTAGAAGATAAAAAAAGACTCGCATGTATCTATATATTATCCGAAGTGAATTTACATAATGAACTTCTGGCATATGTCATTCAAAAAGAATTCTCCTCACCTGTCCGGCTTATTGAGCATATTGACCTCATTCCAAAGGATAATGGTAATAACCAAACGACCAATTTTTTATTAATAGATTGTACAAAATTCAGTTTTGAGTATGTTCTAAAACATATTACAGTCTCTATAAGCAATTTTAATTCCACAACCTGTATCGCGATTTTTAACCTGAATTATGGCACGGGAGTGGAAAAAATCGCCCTTGGCAAACATATAACCGGATTTTTCTATAAAAACGACAATTTAAATATGGTTTTAAAGGGTATCGAGAAAATTCTAAGAGGGGATATTTGGATTTCAAGAGATATTCTTACTGAATTTGCATTTACCAATATAAAACAGAAACTCTTTTATATCCAAAAAAATACAAATTTGACACAGCGTGAAATTGAAATTCTTAAACTTTTAAGTATCGGAGTGACAAACGAAGAAATCGCCGAAAAAACATTTATAACCTTAAATACTGTGAAGACCCATCTTTATAATATTTATAAAAAAATTAAAGTAAAAAACAGACTCCAGGCAATATTCTGGGTAGATAAAAATCTTTAAGATGAATTATGCACTACCGGGCTTTTCACCACGATAAATAAACGGCTCTCCTATCCACACTATTTACCACACTA
>JAFGRV010000449.1 GCA_016934975.1 Spirochaetales bacterium
AAAGAATATAATATTTGGATTACGTATTTAACTGAAGACTATAAACAAGCGAAAGGCGATCCGGAATACTTGAAGGAATTATCGGAAAAACCTGTGATTAAAAATCAAAAGATTGTTTTAAAATCCCTTAAGGATTACTTTTTTTACGTTGTTGTTCCGAGCAGATTTAATGTAAGGCTTGATAAGATTAACTTTGTTGATAAAATACATGTGAAGGCGTATACTTATATAAATAATGAGTATATAATTTTATATTACCTTGAAAAAGTAGGGGATGATTGGAAAATCGGGAATTGGTAATACTCATTATTATCAATTCTGTTAAAGAATATTTATAAGTGTGAGGTGTGAACATGAAATGTAACCTGGTTCTTATTATTTTAATTATATTAAGTTTCTTTATTATGCAGCCTTTATTCTCTCAGGACGAATCCTCAAAGAATGAGGCCTCAAAAACTGAGAAAGATATTGAGGATGTTTATCTCCAGAATCCTGAATTAATGATTGTTGAAAAACAGGTTTATACCGGGGACAGATATACACAATTGGAAGCCCTGGCAGGGATTGAAGCCTTTCTTAATGACATAAGACCAGGTGATTCACAGAAGGATGACCCCCTTCAACCGATAGATCCGGCAGATATTCCTCCCCAAATAGAAGAAATGCTCATCCATCTTGCTTCTCAAGGGAGTTTAATTGTTACAAAACAGGGAAATACCGTTGTCAATGATTTTCCGGAAGTAAGAAGAAAAGCATGTGAACTCCTGGGGTGGGTAAGAACGGAAGATTCGAAAATATACTTAATTAAATTTGTAAAAGAAGATTCCGAACCGATGGTAAAAGCGGAAGCTGCATGGGCCCTGGGTGAATATGCAAAATATAGCGGTGATAAAGACGGGGAAATTACCAGGGCATTGGCGAGGGTTATAGATAGAGAAAAAATTGATAATCCTGACAATAATCTGGCATATGCAGTGGTTCTCTCCTTTGAAAAAATATCTGAAAAGCATAATGGCGGTCTTCCACATCCTGATGGGTATATTGCATTAATTAAAATTGCCCAGGGTAATTATATAAATACGGTAACAAATAAAGCCTTGGAAGTTATTCAGAACTTAAGAAAGAAGAAATAACATTAATAGTAATTAAAATCTTACAGGTAATTTTCTTCGCCATGAAGGATTTTCATCTTTCTTTTCGTATTGTATTCTTTTGCGGATAAGAAATTTTATAGGACTATTGGGATTTCTGAATGTAATAATCCCAAAACTGCCATTTCCCAAATAACATATCTTCTCATTCGGTGAAAGTTCTTCCTGCTTTTTAATTTCTTTCAGGACACAATCAAAATGAGCAGGTTTATCCGATTCTTTAAATATAATCGCCGTAGAAAATTCCCGTATGGGTCTGTTACAGACAGGACAATCATACATAGGTCTATTGCGCTTGAACCTCTTATGTCGTTTATCAAAATTTCTTCTTGAAGCCCCTCTCCGCCCTTTGTTTTGCTCTGTAGCCATTAAGATTCCTCTTTTAATAGACTTTTTGTCAGATTCTGAGCGATCATATCGATTGCCCTTGCCAGATATTTTTCGTCGTCTATCATTTTTTTTAACTCTTCTATTTTTTTATAGTCTGTTTTCTTTGCTATTCGGACCACAATTTTCTTCCCTCCTAAAGCAGATTCAACCCAAAAGCATTTTTTATATGAATAATTTTTCTATCATATAAGGATATAAAAATTACATCATAGCGTTTATTATACTCTTCATATTCCGGATGTTCTACCATAAAATATTTTGAAGTCATGATTATTTTGTTTCTTTTCCGGTTATGTATCAAATATTCCAGGGAATCCTCGGAATAAACACGAGTTGTCTTTACCTCGATAAATATTACTATATTATTCTGTACGGCAATAATATCGATCTCACCTCGTCTTGTTCTGAAATTCCGCTTTATTATAACACACCCTTCTTTTTCAAGAAAACATGTTGCTTCATTTTCTCCGATTATCCCTGTTTGTTTTCTTTTCATTATACTTCCTTGACTATTCATGAGGTTTCCCTCAAGTCTTTAGGATCTATTGCTTTGATTATAAACAAATTTTCATTTTCAAGTAAGTCAATTTCCGTATTTTCTTTTACTTTATCACCCTCTTTGTTATAAAGAAGCTTTATTCGAGGTCTCATAGGAGAATTACTATTAACAGCAATGACAGTACCTACCATAGAATTATTAAGGAGAATATAACTCCCCACCGGGAAGATACCAAAACACTGTAAAAATATTTTTAAAATATTCGGATCAAAATGAGTGCCATTATCACTCAATATATTTTTCATTGCAGTATATCCGATGAGTGCGTCCCGGTATGGCCTCTGATTAAGCATCGCTTCATAGGCATCTGCGACGCCAAGTATTCGTGCACCGATAGGAATTGCCTCGCCGCTGATATTCTTCGGATAACCTGTACCATCCCATTTTTCATGGTGATATAATACTATGACGGAGATATCTTCGGGATATTTTAATTCCTGCAAAACAATTTGATAGGAATAAATAGTATGCATTTTAATTTTTTGAAGCTCCTCCGGTGCAAGTTTCGTCTTTTTATTTATAATTTCATCCGGTACTCTTAACATTCCGGAATCATGAAGGAGTGATGCAGTGATGAGCTGCATAATCCGGAATTGGGGCATTTTGTGCGCTTTCGCAATTATTGCAGAAATACTCGCACAATTAAGGGCACTCAAAGAAAGCATCTCTTCATCTTTTTGGCCGCGAATAATATTTTTTAAAATGTCTTGCGGATTTTTATCAATTTCATCAAGCATCTCATTTGTAATCGTATCAATTATCTGATGATTGGATCCTGCGACAGCTAATCGTTTTTTCTTAATATCATCAAAGATTTCATTCAGCTGATTTGTCCAGGTTGAATATGGTGAATCCTTTTCTATTTTTATTTGAGAAAGTTGAATATTCATTTCCGAAAGATCGATAGGTTTGGATATTTCTTTTATGATACTGCCTTCAGTCTCAACTTCCTGGATTTCCCAACGTAACAAACGATCTATATCTTTTTGTTTTAATGGGATATTGGGCGGAACCAGGAGATTGTTACCATCGATGTATACCGGCTTATCGAACCTCATACCTTCCTTTAATTCGCTTGTTTTAATTGTATTCATCATACGCTTTCTTATATTTCCCCTTAATACATTTCATCAGAGATGCTGAATAAAAACTAAAATTTCCGCAATTATTTTGTAATATTCTTCCGGAATAAAGGTTCCTTCATCAATCTCGATGAGGGATTCCGCGAGATCCGGCATACTCATAATATGTATTCCATTTTCCTCTGCGATTTTCTTAATAATTTCTGCAATTGCTCCTTTTCCTTTTGCAATAATAAATGGAGCCGGAAGATCCGGTGTATATTTTATAGCAACTGCCTTTTCCATTTGTATCTAAACTTCTCCTTACTATAATAAATATACAACCAAAGCACCGGTTTTCCAAACGATTCTTTTCGTTATACATTTATGTTTGTATATTAATTCTTCGGTATTGTTGCATCTCCTCCAAAGGGGTAAATCCATCAAAATCTTCTTCCATATAAATATTATCGTCAATTTTTACATCTGTGTTTTGCAAATTTATCGATAGTTTTTTAATTTCTTTCCTTAATAATTCTCTTTTTTCTTCATCATTGCAAAAAATCATAAGTTTCTTATGATTCTTCTTCTCTATGATATGGAAAAAAATACGGATATCATCGTGTTGATTAATTAAAATTGTCATTTTTTCTATTTTTTTTGTTAAAGAATTGTAAAGAATTCTGATAGTTCCGGCGACATCCTGCTCTGCATTAATACGAAATGGTATTACTAGCCAGCTTGGGTTTTTGCCTTTAATATGATTAAATACTTGTATGAGATTTTCATCTATATCGGATGTTTTATTTACTATTTCTTTCACAATATCTTTTATTTCTTCTGCATTTTTAAATGATCTTTTTGGGGTCTCTTGTTTATGATCGCTACCTGAATCTTCTCCATAATCAAGGAGATCTAAAAGGGCTTCAATTTTACCCGAAGAGATATCAATATTCTTCTCGGCTAAAATTGAAAGCACCCGGGAGAGGAGGTGAGGTTTCTTTCTTATTTTGCCCAGAAGATTCCGCATCTTTATAATCATCTGCGGATCAAGAGGAAGATGCGACTTTATTAAACTGGTTACAATTGCTTGAGAAAGAGCATCAACGGAAATGCCTTGTTGAATAAGAAACTCGGAAAATTTATCCTTATGTAAAGCCACATTATTTGCAGCTATTTTTAATTGAAAACTATTTCCGTCCCTGACTACTATAGCTTTTAGTTTTTGTCCCGGAAATAACTCTACTTTTGAAAATGCCGGGACTACGTTTCCTTTAATACCGACTGCCCATTTATGGGTTGTAAGCGGTTTAATAACGGAGATTGTCACAATATCTCCGTCTTTAAATGTGACATTGGTATTAAAGTCAAGCTTTATAATCCTGGGAATATCTCCTGGAATCATTTTCTATTATATAAAAATACAATAAGAAAGTGCAACACCTATTGATCTTCGGTTTCCTGAGGTGTGTCATCGGGTATGAACTCATTCCCATCTGCGCTTTTCTTTCTCTTCATGCCCTTTTTGATGATTAATTCACGGATTTTTGCAGCTTTCCCCATACGATCTCTCAGGTAATAAAGTTTTGCTCTTCTTATTCTTCCGCGTCTAATCATGTCAATTGCTTCGATTTTCGGTGAATTAATGGGAAATACTCTCTCAACACCAACGCCATAAGAAATTTTTCTGACAGTAAAGGTTTTGCTGATGCCGCTTCCTTTGATGGCAATACAGACTCCCTCAAAAACCTGAATACGTTCATTCTTGCCTTCGATGATCTTGTAGTGAACTTTTATTGTATCTCCAATATTGAAATTCAACATATTTTCTTTAATTTGTTCATTCTCGATAGCTCTTGTGATATCCATAATCTACTCCTTTTTATCTGTTTTTATACTCACATAGTTTGAGCTTGTCATTCTCTGATATTTTTTTAAAAAATTCATTCCTCACAATACCGGATAATGACATAGTAACAATAATCGGTATTTTTCTTCCTGCATGGACACCAGGCAGTCCTGATTTGTTATCAGGTTTTTTTAAAAAACCGATATTTATTAAATGTATTGTCTTAACAATGCTTCTTTAACGCATAGTTAAAATAATTCATTCAGTTTCATTTTGAATTTCTTTAAGAAGATTTTTCATCTCTTTTGTTAATTCAATTTCATTCAAGAGCTCCGGTCTGTTTTTTAAGGTTTTCTCCAGGCTCTTCTTTAATCTCCATTTCTCAATATGAGCATGATGTCCTGATAATAGTATATCGGGAACTGCCCTGTCTAAAAAAATTTGGGGCCGCGTATAATGCGGATACTCCAAAAGATTCTCGATAAAACTCTCCTGGTTTAGAGAGTCACTGCTGATGACACCAGGGAGCAGCCGGGATATAGCATCTATAATGACCATGGCGGCAACTTCCCCGGACCCAAGAACATAGTCCCCGAGTGAGATCTCTTCATCGACATAATGATCGATGATGCGTTGATCGATACCCTCATACCTGCCGCATATCAGGATTATCTCTTTCTCTTTAGATAATTCCTCTGCATGCGCCTGTTTCAAAAGCTTACCGGATGGTGAAAGATAAATTGTCTTTTTCCCTTCCGGCTTTAGTGAATCTAATGCTAAAGAGAGTGGTTCGGGTTTAAGAATCATTCCCGGACCGCCACCGTATGTATAATCATCACAGGTGCGATGTTTATCAAATGCAAAATCCCGAATATTTATAAAATTAATATTCAGTAATCCCCTGGAAATCGATTTTTCCGGAATAGAACTGTTTACATACCCTGAAAATATCTCGGGAAACAATGTAACGACATAAAATATCAATCTCAACTCCAATAGATTTCATTTTCCATTGTATGCTTATAATAATGTACCCTGTCAAAAAAAACAGGGTTGGAAAACGCAGCAATTGGATATATTCAAGAAAAAATCACTTACTTAAGAGAAATCTTCGGACATTTCCGATTCTTCTCTTAATGTTATGACACATTGTTTAATGTCTATATCTTCAATATATTCATCCCGTAAAGGCAGTATCAATTGTTTTCCGTTTGTGCTTCTCAATTCCAACATGAAATCACTTCCTGATTCAAAGACATTCATTACTTTGCCGATACGTATATTAGCCTTGAAAACTTCACAATGGGTTAAATCTCCGTAATAATATTCATCATCTTCCAGAGGACAAGCTTTTTCTCTATCTACCCAGATCTTACAACCGTTAAATTCTTTTCCTTTTTCCGGAGTATCGATTCCTTCCAATTTCAATAAAATAACATCGGATTTGATCTTTATCCCTTCAATTCGGTATTCATGTAATTGTCCGTTCTTTTCGATGGAAATATGTGACAATTCTAAAAAATGGTCTGTTTCCCCCGAAAGGCTTTTAACTTTTAATTCGCCATGAACACCAAAACTTGTTCTGATAATGCCGATGGCGAGTTTTTGGTTCAATCAAGGATTTCCAGCACAACCCGTTTGTCTGTTTTTGCCGCAGCTGCACTTAAGATGGTCCTAATAGCTCTGGCGATACGTCCGCTCTTTCCAATAACTTTTCCAATATCTTCCTGTGCTACTTTAAGTTCAAGAATTGTAGACTTTTCGCCTTCAATTACATTCACCTCGACACTATTCGGTGAATCTACCAGTGATTTAGCAATGTACTCAACAAGATCCTTTTCCACAATAAACTCCTTTCTCATCATATTATTTATTTAATATAAAAGTTATGCTTATTCAATAATCTCCTTACAGTACTACTTGTTTGCGCACCTTTATTTATCCATTCACGGATTTTTTCTTCGTTAAATTTTATCTGCTTTTCTTCTAATTCTATAGGATGATAAAATCCCACTTCTTCAATAATCCTACCATCACGTGGAGTTCTTGAATCAACAACGACGATTCTATAATATGGTCGCATTTTAGTGCCCAGTCTCTTCAAACGAATTTTTACTGCCACTTTAACCTCCTAAATTGAAATATAAACATCGAATATTAACACAAAATTCTAACTATGTATAGATTCAAATTGAAATTGTATTATTTTTTTTTACTTTTTCTAAGATAATCCCCCGAATTGCGACATCATTTTAGATTGATTTTTTTTATTTGTCATTTTTTTCATCATCAGTCTTGCTTTATCAAATTTCTTAATAAGTCTGTTCACCATATAGACGGAAGTTCCGCTTCCCTGGGCAATTCTTTTTTTTCTGCTGGAACCCACAATTCTATGATTTTTTCGCTCCTGTTTTGTCATGGAAAGGATGATTGCTTCGGTAAACTTCATCTCTTCTTCATCAATTTGGTCATCAGTTACCTGGCCTTTCATTCCCGGAACCATCTCCAGCAACGACTGAATACTCCCCATCTTTCTCACGCGCCGGATCTGGTCAAGATAATCTTCCAAATTAAAGGTTTTATCTTCTATTCTTCGCTGAAGCTCTTCCGCTTCCTCCACATCAATGGTTTCCTGGGCTTTTTCTACTAAAGAAACAACATCTCCCATGCCGAGGATCCGTGAGGCGATTCTGTCGGGGTAAAAGGGTTCGATATCTGTCAGTTTTTCACCGGTGCCGATAAATTTAATGGGTTTCTTGATAATGCTTTTAATCGAGAGTGCGGCTCCGCCCCGGGTGTCCGAATCAAACTTGCTTAAAATAACCCCCGATAAATCGAGTTCATCATTAAAGGCCTGGGCAATATCAACGGCATTCTGACCGGTCATGGAGTCCGCGACTAAAATTGTCTCATCCGGCTTGGAGATCTTCTTGAGGGTCTTGATTTCATCCATCATGGTGCTGTCAATCTGGAGCCGCCCGGTTGTATCGATAATAACCGTATCGTATTGATTTTTCTTTGCGTAATGAAGACCATTCGTGAC
>JAFGRV010000450.1 GCA_016934975.1 Spirochaetales bacterium
AAAATGTAATGAAGGAGTGTTGCCGGCAGTAGCCGGCTTCCGATTGAAAAATGTAATGAAGGAGTGTTGCCGGCAGTAGCCGGCTTCCGATTGAAAAATGTAATGAAGGAGTGTTGCCGGCTGTGGCCGGCTTCCAATTATAAAATTCATGGAGTGTTGCTGGCAGTAGCCGGCTTCCAATTGTTATATTTAAGGGGTGTAAAATGAAAAATATAACATATATAGTCATATTAATATCACTCCCATTCATAGTATGGGGTGGAGCCCAGGCCGAATCATCCGGCTCCGCAACAAGGGGAAAATATCTGGCTGGTCAGGGTATTATTATTCCCCCGGATGAAGTTCATGTCGATTCATATATAGCACAGATAGATTATCATTACCCGGAACCGGAAGGGGTGCTCGGGGTAACGATGTATAACGGTCACAGGCAGATATCGTCGGAAGGGCAGGATGAAGTGATACAGGTCGGTATCCAGGCAAAAAAAATGCAATTTGAGTCCCTCCCGCCGATGAATCTTGCTTTTGTTATTGATAAAAGCGGATCAATGAGTGCGGCGAATAAAATGGATTGGGTAAAAGAATCTTTTAACATTTTTATTCAAAAAGTCCGTGACATTGATTTTGTTTCGCTTATTGTATTTGACAATTCGTCACAAGTCATCTTTCCATCAACACGGATGTCCTCGGAAACAAAGAGATTGGAGTTTAAGAATAAGGTGGAACAAATAGAACCGGGTGGGGGAACGAACCTTGTCGCGGGACTGAAACTCGGTTATGAGCAGGTACTCTCCAATTTCCGCAGCGAATACACAAACCGTGTTCTCTTCCTCACGGACGGGGTCGGCGATTCGGGGGGTATTCTGAAAATGGCTGAAACCTATAAAGAAATGGGGATAAATGTTTCGACTATCGGGCTGGGTACGAATTTTGATGTGAACCTGATGAGAGACCTTGCCCGTGCCGGCGGGGGAAGTTCCCGTTTCATTTCCGACAGGGAAGAAATGGAAGAGACCTTCGGTACCGAACTGGACAGGATGGTGGTCCCGGCTGCCGGAAATCTCGAAATGACTTTCGAACTTCACATCCCGGGAGAGATAAAAGATACATGGGGTTATCAAAATAAGATTGACGGGAAAAAAATTACCTATTATCTTCCCACCCTGCATCACCGTGATTATGAAACGATTTTGGTCCATGTAGGTATTCCGAAGACTGATATAAAAGGAAAAAAAGAAGTCGCGCGATTTACCATGGAATACACAGACCTGGAAGGTAAAAAAAGAAAGACCGAACCCTTATCGATTTTTGCCCAATTTACTCAGGAAAATTCTCCCATAGCCGGTTTCTCGGATGTCATGGTCCTTCAGTCGGGAACAATGATGCGTTTTGCCCTTGAACTGAAAAAAATCGGTTCGATTTATTACAATCTCAAACCGGATATCGATGTGTTAAATCAGGAGAAAGCCGATCTCTGGCAGGAGGATATGAGTGAGAAGGAATACGAGAAACTTACAAACCCGAAAATTGAAAAACTGCAGAATAAAATCAGGACACAATTCCGCCTTGCCATGGATCTTACAGTGGGAATGCGGAAAGAGCTGAAAAATGTCCGGCTCCGGCTGGATAATGTGGGGTTTGAGAACGAAATCATGATTCTGGACAAGTATGTGGAAATTCTCGGGAAAGAGTTGTCCCTGCATGAAGAAGAAATAACCGATCTTAAAAACGATATGGAAATCCCGCCGGATGTAAAAGAAAGAACCATTAATGACCATCTTTCGAATCTGTACCGGGAAATGGTTCTGGACCTTGCAGCAAAAGAGAATGGGACTATCGCGGTCTCCGGCTTTTCTAGTAAAAGGAAAAAAGAGATGAAGCTGCTGACACTGCTGAATGAAATGGCCATCCTGGAAATTTCCAAACTGGATAACATGAAACTTGTGGAACGAAACAAACTTGATAAAATTCTGGAAGAACAGGAACTCTCGTTGTCCGCGCTTATGGATACGTCCAAAGCAATCCGGATCGGGAATCTCCTTTCAGCACAATATATTCTCACGGGAACAGTTATTGAAATGGATACATCCGTTGTTATTTTCGGAAGAATCATAAATGTCGAAACAGGCGAAATAGAATCGGTCGCCCAGGTTATCGTGGATAAAAACAAGGAAGTGAATGATTTGTTGAAATAAGTATCTGGTCCGTTTAGGACCTGATGTCATTCCCGGGGCCCCTACTCGTGCCTTAACCGACAAATGTACCTACGGTAGTTCCGACACAGGTTCCCGCAGGAACCCCCGGCGATGTAAATAGTGACGGCGAGGTTGATATTATTGATGCGTTATTTGCCGCACAATATTATGCCGGATCGCTGAACTCTTTGAGTTGTTAATCCGAGACTATAAAAAGGATGATTTATTATGGCAAAAATAGAATTGATCGATGTCTGTACAAAATTTACCACCAAACAAAAGGTGACAAAGAATTCGTTTATCAGTCTGCCGTCTGTAAAAAGCGGTGAACATAAAAAAGTGAAACCCTTTTCCATCGATAATGTTAATCTGGAAATCCCGGATGCAAAAACTCTTGTTATCCTGGGGCCGAGTGGTTGTGGAAAAACCACGCTGCTGAAAATTATCGCGGGTCTTATACCGGTAGAATCAGGGAACATCCGGTTCGATGGTGTTGATGTGATGAATTTGAAACCCGGTGAACGAAAAATCGGCATGGTATTTCAGGACTATGCTCTCTATCCCCATCTCACCTCAAAACAGAATATTTTAGCCTATTTTCTCTTTAGAAAACGAACCAGGGAGATGTACGCTGAAGCAAAAGAGAAATTCGATAAAACAAGTGAATTGATGGGAGTCGATCTGGAGTACCTTCTGGATAGAAAACCAGGGAATCTCTCGGGAGGTGAAAAACAGAGGGTGGCGGTCGGCCGGTGCATCACGAGGGATCCCAAGGTCTTTTTAATGGATGAACCGTTTTCGAATCTTGACAGAATGTTAAGAGATAAATACCGGAAGAATCTAAAAACATTATTACGGAAATTTAATGTGACCACGGTTTATGTGACCCACGATCAGCTTGAGGCTTATTTTTTCGCCGATATTATCGCGATTATGAATGATGGGTGTATCGAGCAGACCGGAACATATGAAGAGGTATATAATCAACCTGCCTCGATATTTGTCTCTGACTTTTTAAACATAAACACCGGTTGTCCTGCTATTAATATAATTGATGGTTCATATGTATCCGGGGAATTCGCCGAAGTACTTATCGGTGTCAGATCGGAGGATATTATTATCAGCAATGTATCAAAAGATAACTATATTCGATGTGAGATAAACGATAGAGATGATAATGTTTTGCAAAAGACCTCATGTGTTATTGCGGCACTTAAAGATACGACACTCTCCATCCAGACACCTCTCCGTGAAGATTTATCCCCGGGAAAACCCGTCTGGTTATCTTTTCAAAGATTTCATACCTTCGATAAAAATACAAAAAAGAGGATAAAAACCTATACTATTTAAAATAGTTATTATCCGGTGTTTTTATTTCGAAGAGAGACCGTCTCGCATCGAATTTATCCGCGATAAGGTTTTTACTCATCCAGACCCTTGAAATATATTTTTTCGAGTTTGTCTGTATTGCAACTTTTAGAAAGATAATGGTAAATAACGCATCCTTTCCAATGGTTTTTGATATGGTATAAAGTTTGTTGTCCGTGCTGTTTTTTATACTCACATAATGTCCCTTTGCCGTTTGAATGACCCATTGGTCGAGGCTTATTCTGTTTAATTTAAAGTGAGTCAATTTTAATTTTGTGTCGATATCGGTGGTTACTTTTGCATCCTTCTTGTTCGGTGCTACCAGGTACCGGTTTGTGTTCCTGCACTGGATGGTAAAGGTTGTATCTCCCACTTTATCCAGTATAAATGTCGTTCTGTTATCGATGTTATCTTTCCCTGCCAGCACTTCAATCGCTTTTCCGGGATATGTGTCGATATAGAGATATTTCCCATTACCGGCCATAATCGCGACTTCCACAGGAATTATCGTAAAGGATTCCCAGGTCCCGGGGGTTTTCTTTTTCACGACAAAATTCTTTTTTTTCGTGTTTTCAATACACCCGTAACGGCCGTCAGGTGTCAGTAAACAAAAGGTATTATAGTCTAATCGATAGAAGATGAAATGCGTTGAATCGACTGCTTTTTTTTCATCTGCACACAGCCTTTTTCCGTTATTACCCGGTGCACTCACATATCTGTTATTAGACGCCATAAGGGTATATTGTTTTGTTGTCGATAAGTCCTCCCATTGTATCATATGGGTATGTGTTGCGGCGGGAATGGATGAAATTTTATAACTATCGGACTTTTCTTTTATTATCAATTCTACAGGATAGTTATAACTTGGAATAATCGGATTCTCGCCAAGAAATCCAAGTTTTTGAGTAATCTCCTCGATCTTGTTTACTTCCTTTGTTTTTGATTGTGCGCTTGCATGGAGCATTTTTAGTAATTCCAGTATCATATCACCGGCCCTGGAGTAGTTTTGCAGCTTTTCATCGCCAATGGGGAGTGTTTGATATTCTTTTGATAGATTGAGTATTAATAACATGAACTGATTTATATAGGGGACAGGCCATGGTTTTTCATAACATACTTTTAAGTGGATGGTATCGGAACCTGCCACAGGATTTTCTATTGAATGCCATCCGGGATGATGATTACTCGTTTCTTTGAATAAATTCATGAGTTCATCGGTAAATTCCGGTTTCCTGCCTTTATGTTCATCAAAAAAATATCCGAGTATTTCAGGCAGGAAAACATTAAGTATGAATGATTTGTTCTGATCCGGATCCAGATCATTTATATATAACCGGAGGGTATCCACATCAAAATTTCTCTTATAATAAAATTCCGTCCAGTTTAAAGGGAACCATGCAAAATCCTCGAAATTATGATAATCATGGCGGATCCAGAATATCTTATGACTATCACCGGTTTTTTTTGTCGAGGAAATAACAGAGTGTGACGCATTTAAGCGGCTTGTTTTTAAAAGAGGATATGGCTCGTCCATTTTCCCCGGTACGATTTTCCAGCAATTCATGATAGGCTCTTCGTCGATATAAAGCAGGAGAGCGGGTTTTGTTACTCCCTTTAATTCCGGGTGAGTGGGATCCTGAAATATCTTGTTAAAGTCTGATATGTCTACCGTGACCAGGAGATAGAGGGTAATGACCGTTTGGTGCCAGTTTCCGATGGCGATGCCGATAATATTTGACATTTCAAGATCAAACTCGATGGGTTCGGGAGCTGCCGCTCCATCAAGAGGTTTCTCTTTTCTGAATAGCTGCGGATTCGTGACTTTCACCCTGGTTCTTTTTATTTCATTCCATACAAGAGAATGGTGTACTTTAATAACCCAATCTCTATAGGCTGTTACCCATTTGTCAAAAGTTGAAAATTCTTTTTCCTGTACACGGAGCACCCCGTCAAAATTATTTCTTAACATAAAAGTAAAAATATAATTAAGAAGTTCTTTCAGGGCTTGTTTTTTTTCAACCGGTTTTGTTTTACTTTCGATATTTTGGAATTTATCAATTATCGTTTTTTCAATAGTCTCTGCATCAATCTTCATCTCCATGAATTCGATTATAAGAGAAAGTTCGTTTATAAGGAGATTTTTAAAGACAGGGAGATGAATGAGTATGAAGTGAATAAGTTTATCAATGTCTCCTAAATCTTTATCCTTTGTATTAATACTCTCGTTCGGACTCGCAAGAATATCTGCAACTTTGAATATATATTTAACCCACTCGGCAACATCTTTTATAATACAGCACCAGTAAAGCTTCTTCTCATTTGTATTTTTATCCCTTGTGAGGACGAACAACCTGTTGCTGTCCGCAGATACCTGTTCTATAAAACAATTCATAAACGGATTGGAAAGAGGTTTTACCGGATCACCTTCCTTTTGATAAAAAAGACTCCCGTTTTTTAAAAAATAGTAATACCGTGCCCCATCATCGTAATAATTTGTTGTCGTGCATTCCCAGGACGAATTAACGATAAAATCACGTTCCATTTTTTCTCCTTATATTAAGCGTGTAATTATCGTAAAGCATAGTATCATTTAGGGAGTATTTCAAGGGAAATAAGGGGATATGCGAAAAAAACGAGCGGCGGTGTTTGTTGTCCAATAATTACAATCTCTCTTTAAGGAGAGATAAAATGCGAATTGAAGAAATCAATTTATTACTTGGGATTATTGGAACCGTTGGAGGAATAATTGGTACTATATCTGGCTTAATTAGTACAGGTTGGCATATTAAAAATTCATTAAAGAAAAAATTAGAAATTTCTATAAATTTTGAGAAAACAAATGAAAATACCATTCATAATTATTTAAAAATAGGTACCGATTATTTTTTAGATTTAACATTTGATGTTATAAATAAAAATGGTGAAAAACCAGAAGCTATTAAATCGTTAACACTCTTTATTAAAAATAATCCAAATAAAATAATGACAATAAATGATTTGAAAAAAGAAGGTCTGAAAAATCCTAAATTCGAACCTAAAGAACAAAAAAGTTTTACAATAAGTAAGTTGATAACAAAAAATATACTAATTTTAAAGAAAATCAAAATAACTGATTATGAAAACAAGAAATCCTATATAAATAAATCAGAAATAAATAGATTAAAAAATATCGTCGCTACTTTATCACAAAATGAGGCGCGCGACCTGGATAAGGAAAGAGAACAAATGAAAAATAAAATTGAAAGAAGAAAAAGCGAGAAAGCTAATCGATTAATAACATATTAGTTTATAAAACAGATAAAAAGTAGCCATGATCTTCCCGGTTTGGCTGCTTCATGCAAAGCAGGCCTTATTTTTCCAATTCCGAATTAATTACGGTAAATCCTTCATCTCAGCAATTCTCATTGAGGCTTTTTGACAGGATTAACAGGATAAAAAAATTTATAAAAAATACTCAGTAAATCAATAAAATAGAAATAGAACCTTTACAAACAGCAGAAATAACCATGAACACTATATAATTTAGATAAACAAAATCCATTTTATTATTTTTATCCAGTTAATCTAATCGATCTTGTTTAAATTTAGAATTGCTGCAATTTCACAAAAAAACTTGACAAAAGGGGCTATACTGGTTAATATAAATAAAGGGACTGAGAATTCTCGGTCGGTAGGGATTTCCTGAGAAACCTCGGGGAATCCTTATTTTTTTATTCCGGGAGTACATTCCATCCTTCTTTTTTTTCATAACTTAAAATATGTGGTTTAACAATATCAAAAGCCCTGTTTTCCTGTTGCGGTTTTAGGATATACCGTGCACATGGATGAGCCAGTAAATCGGCTAATTGTATTCCTGCTATATTTTCATGTTTATCTTTGAACGTAATTGTACTCATAAACCTGGATGTATCTTTTAAGAAAAAATCCTCCTATAAAATTTTATAGAAAGCTCTTTCAAGATCATGATCTTCATTTTTACCTCTTGCCTCTGCAATACAGGGGAGGGTATTTTCTCCCATATAGTCAAGAAATTCATAAGTCATCATTAAAGCAAATATTAAGGCTACAGTATAGGGATTCTGAGGTCTCTCCCCGTATTTCAGTTTATAGGTATCCTTTTTTATAGCCGAAATAATGACCTTGTAAGGAAGTTCTGTCATTATGTCATTCGATTCACTGTAAAAACAACTGCGGATAGATGTATCAAACAATATTTTAAAATCACCCCTGCTTTTTCTAATATCCGAACTATGTAAATTAATTCCTTCATGGTTCCAGTACTTTACTTTTAATTTCCCCATAGCCGGAATAATTGTATTGACATAATCTTTGCGCTCCACAATAACCAGGGCTAATACAAAAACAGGGAAATCCTTGTCAATTGATTCTAATGAATGATCCCCGGATTCATCAAGAAAACCGATATATTTTGAATTGTTCATATGCGATTCCTTAATTTATTTTTGTAAAATAATTGTACTTGTTTTACCTGATGAATTTTTTTCATAATTAAGAATCCTCCTTTTTCTGTACTGGGCTGATTCGTAGGAAATCAACATCAAAAATATTTTCATATTCTGCTATTGCATTATTTATAATCTCTCGTATTTTCAGGTATCTTTCTTGATATGCTTCTAATTCAGCAATACCGGTTTTAATTTCACTAATTATATAAATTTCTGTGAGATCATCATTTAATATACATGTTTTTATGAACTCTAAGCTTTGTTTATCTAATTTAATTTTTTTCTTAATTGCATTTCTAATCAGTAATGGATAAATTCTTTGCATAATTAAATCCTCAACAACAGCATTTACTGGTTTTTTTGATTCGATGTATCTGTCCTTAGTAAGAAATGCTACCTGCTCAAGAATATCATAAATTGCATTGGAAACACGAATTGAAATAACTTTATCCTTTTTTTCCTTTCTGTTTGTATTTTTTTTACCCATAGAAATATCCTTATCTAAAATATTATAGGAAAATGTATACAAAGTCAAGAGTTTTATTGAAAATATTGTATACAATTTTATATAAAAAGTAGAAACAATACATTATTTGATAATCAGAATTTAGGCTTTTGAATATCTCCTCAATAATCGGTATTAGTTCCCGTAAATGTTCGGTCTGAAAATGTGTATACCCTTTCTTTACCCTGGTTAAAATCGGTGTCTTGATATTCGGAGACCACCCAAAGAACACCTGTACTTTTAAGGGATCACAACCCATATTAAGAAGATGTGTATTTAATGAATGCCTGAGACTATGCGGGGTAATATTTCTCTGTTGTGTGCTTATCCTTGCTATACGTATTACTTTTTTAAAGTTCTTTGGCCATCAGGTCCCTCCAAGTCTTTGGCCGATATCATAAAGAGGATTTTCCCCCGGCCATAAGTAAGAAGGTATCCCGCTGTTTTCGTAACAGAAAATCAAATCATCCAGCTTTATCCTGATACATTCCTCTTTAAACATTGCCAGGGATTCAATTACTCCCTGTGTTGCGAGAACAACACGTTTTTTATTCCACTATGGTAAACCGAGAGTATCCCTTGTTTTCCATGACTGGAAAATGTCAATTATATATTCCTTAAAAATCAACTGCCTGCCAGGTAAGGGCTAACACTTCCCCGCACCTCATCCCAGTTTGAGCAGTGAGATTAAAAACACAATAGGTCAATAAATCTTCTCATACTCCCGGTATCTCTGAAAAAAGAAATGAAAGTTCATCTTGTGATTATATATCGTTTTCTTTTCTTTCAAATTTAATCGCCCCTACTTTTACCCCCGGAGAAATGAGAATACTTATCCCATTCTTTCTAATTCCGGATTGATTATGGTAAATCCTTCATCTTGAACGAGTTGACAAAGTGTTGTATCACAACAAACAAATTGTGTATCCTGTTCACAGTAAGTAGTAAAAAAAGCAAATTGTAGACTATCCAGAGTTCTTAAGCTTCTTTTCTCTCCTTGAAGTATCAAAATAATAGGTCATATTCGTTCCATTCGCTCTTCATTTACTGTATCCGACCAACTCCCTTTTGAAGTACTGGTCATTTGTAGAATATCTTCAATTGTTACCTTACTTTTAACTGTATCTCCTTTTTGCTTTATATGACGAATGAGCTGAATCTGTTCATAAATCAACAATAATTCATCATTCTCCATTGTATCAATAGCCTGATTAATGTTATCTTTGATTTTCATACACATCCCTCACTTATCATGTAATTTTTCTTTCAAAAAAGAAGCTTCTTATAAAAGCTTCGAACTATTATAACCATAATTAATTGTATATAAAATATATCCTTATGAGAGTTAAGATGCAAGCATATTTCAACTGGCATCTATTCACACCATTTTTATGTTCACTGCGTTGGCCTACGGCCCTTTCGAATATCAAGAAACATGGTATTTCATTTGAAGAAGC
>JAFGRV010000451.1 GCA_016934975.1 Spirochaetales bacterium
ATTCTGAACAAGAATATATAAAATAGCAGGGAAACGCAGGTTCCCGGGAGATCAAACATTTCCACAACTGCAATTTAGTAATAGATATATTATTTTGATTGCGAGCCCGTCCTGCGTAAGGATATCCTCCAGCTAAAAAGATGACGAATAAAAAGATAAGTTTGCAGCAGGAAAGCAGAATCACCATACTCACTCTCTTAAAAAATTTCTACGATAACGAAGTTTTTATTTCATTGATACGCGAAATATACAATGCAAACGAATCTATCAGCCTTGCCGCTATTGAGGCATCCGCGTCTTTAGGAAATGAGATTGTCATTCCACACTTGTATAAAATAATTGAAAAAGGAAGTCCGAAACAAACTATCGCGTGTATAAAAGCATTAGCAGAGATAAAAGCCCCGTCGACAATAGAGAGATTACTTGAGTATTACAACTTTTTCAGAGAGGACTCAATACAACTCGAAATTTTAAAAGCTCTGAATACTATTGATACTCAACATAATAAAATTATTGAACTGAATAAACAGGTAATACAGAACGCCATAGCAGGTGAAGTGAGTATCGATAATGACCGGAAAATTTTTGCCGCACAGGCTCTTGTTGATTCGGAGGAATTCAGATTTTTGCAGCTTTATCTTCCGACATTATCACAGAAAGTGTTCGAAGCTGTTTTTTTAAAGGTGCTTGATTCGGGAAGCGAAAAGGTCCCGGATTTTCTCTGGTTTTTTAGAAAAGAGGTAGGCAGATTTTCACCCTCAACGTTAGGTTGTTATCTTGCCGCTTATCAGGCGACATCAAGGAATCCTCAGCAAAGTTTTGTCATCGAAAAACTCAAAGGATCGGACAGAAGGACACTCATTTCATTTCTTCTCTCAATCGGGAAATACGGAGAGAGAATTTCTCAACCCCTTCAGGTCTTCCGAACTCTGCTTATTATTCCGTATATGAATCAAAAGACGGAAGCAGTGACTGGTGATTCTCTGGAAAAACTGATAGTAAATGCGGGAAAATCGTCGGGTTTTCATGTAAGTGAAATGGCGATGATGACCCGGACACATCTGGACAGCATCCTTTTAAAAGTAAAAAGAAATTATCTCTCCCGTAAAAATCAGGAGGACAAGGAAACGCTCCTCATGATTATATTCGCCCATTTATTGGAGAATTACGGAACTATAAAGCTGGTCAATGAAGTAAAGCGTTTTTTTAAGTCAAATAATGCATCGGAAATAAATGCCGCTTCTATTATCGACACTATAAAGAAGCATTGTCAGAATGCAGGAGATGAAGAACAAAAAATTCTAAAGGCTTGTTTTCCTTTTTTCCTCCTCACAGATACCACGGCACGGCTGAAACTACTAGGCTGTCTGAAAAATATCAATCTTATGCGCCCCTTTCTCATAAAGAGGTTAAACAGACTCATCCGTGTGGCGGGTGTATTGGGTATGAAAAGCTCGATAAAAAAAGTACTTGACGTACTTGATTTTGCAAGAGAAGAACGTATCGCCTTTTTAGTGGAAACCTGTGTCGTTACATTGTGCCAGCTTTATCACCGCAGCACCGTCGAACAGGCTGAACGTTTTTTACAGAATCCGGAAACACCTGTGTTCAGAGGATATATACGGGGTGCGGCTTTTATGGACCCGGGTTTCATTTTCAATTCGATGCTTAACCTGCTCTCCAGGCCGATCCTTGATCTGCGTCACAGGGAAATTATAATTCACAGCATCGAACAGATGAATCAAGGTATGCTCAAAAACAATCAGGGCAGACTGCTTACTCTTATCGGTATGCCACAGATCCCGGATTCAATTAAAAAAAGAATCGGAGAGCTTATTATCTCTCATCCCGATGCGTCACTATTTACCCTGCTCCTGGATTTTACATATCACACGGATGAATGTGTTAAACTCATCAGTCTCAGGGGAATCCGCGAAATTATTATTTCTAAAGAAAAAGTACCCCTTGATTTACTTGTGAATAGATTGTACATCCTCCTTGACGATGAAAGTAATACACTGAAAAAAGAAGTCATTCTCACTCTTATGAGTCTGAAAGATGATTACGCGATCCAGGTTTTAAAAAACTACCTCGCTGAAAACGAAGATCAGCTGGTAGCGGAAATAATCGGAGACCTGGACGGTCCATTTTCACATGACATCATTACCTTAGTCCTGTCACTTATCTGGGAAGAAAATAATATCATCCAGAAAGCACTCCGTATAATAATGGGTAAATTGATAACCAATGGTTACGGAGAGGAAATACGGAAAAAGCTCCTGGAATACCTTAAACCCGGAACAGAAGCACCTCACATACTTGAAAAACAAGGTGATCAATCGGATAACATTATCGGACACGCAAAAAAAGAGTATAAGTTCAAACGTGAAAATAATCAGCTTGTCACGGTGCTCTTTATCGACATGGTCGGTTATACTGAAAAATCCTCGGATACCGACTCAATTTCACTCATGAATCTGATAGGTCGCTTTGAAGAAATCGTAATACCCCTCATTATTGAATATAAAGGAGTTATTATTAAAAAAATGGGTGATGGTATTCTCGCCATTTTTAAAAATCCGTTAAATGCCGCGTTTGCCGCCCTTACAATTCAGAACAATATAAAGAAAAATAATACTTTTACAGTGATCAAAGAGAAATTTCAGGCACGAATCGGTCTTAATACAGGGGAAGTAATACGAAAAGATAATGATGTGTACGGAGATGTCGTAAATGTCGCCTCACGTATGGAGACTGCGGCTAATCCGGGGGATATCCTCATCACACAGTCTACTTATGATGAAATTAAGGAATATATACAATGTACGCAGTTAGGTAATATCAATGTAAAAGGCAAAAAAAAAGCAATCACTGCTTATGTCGTCCAAAAAGTAATTACAGATACCTCACATATACTAAAAAAAGGTAAACGCAACCTTGAAAAATATGTAAAACAGGACAGCAAAAATCCTCTTACAATATTAAAGGAATCTATGTTCACTCCTGATTTTTCCCTCCCGGAGGATTGTGGGGAAAATAGGATTGTGTTATCACATATAAGCACGATGATGCAGGAAATAACAAAATTCAGTGAGGAAATGACACATGATTATTATGATGAATATGCCTTCAAACGGTATATTCAGGAAAAATGGGATACATTACTCGATATGCTGCAAGAAAAAGAAGAATAAAGAAATAATAACGGTGACAGTAAGTCACGGTGTGCTCTTTTTATTTTTACACTCTTTACAATATCCCCGTATGCTTAAACTATGATCAAGGGGGATAAAATCATATTCTTTACAGACTTTATTCTGTAATTGTTCAATCATATCATGTTTGAATTCTATAATTTTTCCGCAAGAAAGACAAATAAGGTGATCATGATGTTCATGACCATAGGTAATTTCATAGTGCGTCCGCCCTTCGGAACGGGGAGATTCACGTAAAATATTGCTTTCAAGAAAAAGAGGTAAAGACCTGTATATTGTGGCTCTGGAAAGTGATCCGTTATGTGACTTTAAAAAATCATAGAGATCATCCGCGTCAAAATGTTTGTGAATTTGCAATATCCCGTGAAGTACTTCTTTTCGCTCCGGCGTGTACCTGAGTCCTTGTTTTTTTAGAAAATTAATAAAAATTTTTTCAAGCTCTTTCATAGGAATGAAAACCAATGATAATCAATTTCGTTGCCGGAACCTGCAATTGTCAGGAATTTACTATCTCTTGTTGAAAAAGAAATAAAAAACTTGACAAACGACAACCTTACACAGATGGATATATTAATAATATTATCCGGTTTTAGTCAAGTAGAGGAAATGAGATAGATATGTTCCTTACAACCCACTACGTCCTGACATCTCAGTTTTGATAATATTCTGCATCGTACTTTGGGGAATACTCATAATTGATCCGATTTTCTTTAATATATCTAGTTCATTTTCTCTCAAAAGCATGTCAGTTGCCATTAAAGAACAGCTCATCCGGATTATTTCTATTTTTTCATCTCCGGTCAAATTTTGTACTGATTCTTTTAAAAGGGCCCCTTTTCCTGCGGCACTCCCCAATTTCGGAGTAATGTGCGCAAGAATTTTCTGTTCCTCCTCCGGAGAAATATTATTGGCCCGTACAATTTTATTGAGGAGCTGTAATTCGTTATCAGAGACCGCTCCATCCGACCCGATAGCAATAAGACCTGCAATAATTAATGCCTTCTTAAAATCATAACTCATTTCCATATCCTTGCATTATTATTTCTACTGACTACACAAATTTATTATTAATAATAATAGTAGAGATATAATCTTTTTGCAAGAGGGACTCTTTTAATCTTCTCTCTTCAATGTGTCCGGTGAAAATGATAGTTATACTAAAATAGTCGAGGATATTTCTATTGCATCTTCTCTCATTAATTATATACTTAAATAGAGACAAATACCCGGTTCCCGGACCGGAGTTAAATCTATCTTTACACCTTGAATAAAAATATTGAAAGCCGGC
>JAFGRV010000452.1 GCA_016934975.1 Spirochaetales bacterium
GAATAAATTTAGGCAGACATTATATGAGTATTTTCTGTACTGCTTACGGAACAATTCATTTATTTAAGACTGAATTAGTCGAAGGATTATATGACTTCTATGTGGAAAAACCTATAAACGATGATATCCTCCTGGAAACAGTACAAAGAGCTGTCATATCATTAGAGAGAATACGAAGTATCGAAAAGCCGGCCATCAAGTCTTTATGTTAAGTGAAAATGTTCTATAGGATGCTATTTTAAGCCTCCCGGTAACATTCAAACGAAACAAATAAAGGCTTTTTCTTTTTTCCGGCCCTGTGTTGTCTTTATTCATTACGCAGGCTCTTTTGTTTCACGTTCCTGTTTATTAAACAAGAACGTGAAACAAAAGAGCATAGATACCGAATTTACAACTGCAAACTACTCCTTTAAAAGAATATTTCCAATAAAACAGAGAATAGTAAAATCACGCGGCTGCAATCGATCTATACTTGCAGCAAAAGTATACGGCGTGATTGTTGCTTGCGTCAAATTTAATATAAAATATTTATTTTTGTGATTATTTTGCATTGATATTGAAACTTCTATAACTTGTCACTACAATAAAAAGTAAATAGTTATAAACAGAATAATAGAGTATAATGAACTTCGTTTGTTTGGGTTTTAAAACATTACATATAATGCAATGTTTTAGGCAATTTGGTCAATAATTTTATGTTGATTAGAAATGTAAAAACAGAAGATTATAAATCAATTCATACTTTATCCCTTCAGTTGGGATATAATTATCCAATTGATAAGGTTAAAAGTAAAATAAATGATTTACTTAATAATGATGATCATTTTATCTTGGTTGCAGTTAATGAAGAAATTAATAAAATAATTGGCTATATTCATTTAGAAAGATATAGAACACTCTATTCTGATGATCTTTTAAACATCCTTGGAATTGTTGTTGAAGAAAATTATAGAAATAAAGGTATTGGTTCAATGTTGCTTGCAGAAGCCGAGAAAATTGCTTTAATTAAAAATTGTATTGGAATTAGAGCTAATTCAGGAACTTATAGAAAAGATACACATATCTTTTATCAAAAAAAGGGATTTGAAGATGTGAAAGATCAAAAGCGATTTGTTAAATATTTCAAGGATTGACCAAACTACCTATAACAGAGCTTTTATGCTCCGCTCACTTCGTCCGGTACGCGGCCGCAAAAACATCATAAACGCTCGGAAGGTTAAATGAAATAAGCACCAAAAAAGATTCGAGGTAGGATATTCCCGTAAAAAATAATAAGGATACTAGCAAAATCCGGCATGAAATGTCAGGACAATCTACCATAAAATACAATAAGATGGATAACGGAAGGAACAAATGGACTGGATAAAGAAAATGAATAATGCAGTGAGCTATATTGAAGACAATCTGGAAAACAATCTGGATTTATCAAAAATTGCTGAAACCGCTAATTGCTCTATATCACATTTTCAGAGACTGTTTTCATTTATTGCTGGTATTCCGTTATCAGAATATATTAGAAACAGAAGGCTTTCAATTGCGGCAGAAAAACTGAAATCATCTGATGTCAAAGTTATTGATGTAGCACTTCAGTTCTGCTATGAATCACCTGAAGCTTTTTGTCGCGCATTCAGGAACTTCCATGGAATTAGTCCATCAAAAGCACGGAAACCGGAAGTTTCAGCTAAATATTATCCATACCTTTCCTTCCAAACAGAAATCAGAAATGGAAGGATTATTATGGGAACAAAATCTGTAATTAAAATTGAGGAATTAACCAAAACACGGGTCGTATCATTTAAGGGATTCGGAAAAGATCCTGAAGGGATGGCACATAGTAAATTCAGGGAATGGGCTTTAAAAAATACTTCGGACTATTTATACCGCAGAATAATTGGATTTGCTCCAGCAGGTCACCATCCTGATGGTAAAGATGAACATGAGTATATTCTGCAAATGTTCTTGTATGATAATGAAGAGCAGAATGGTTATTTCCATGATATTGTGGTTGAAGATGGTCCATACGGACTATATTTAATTTCAAATGTGCCCATTGAAAATGACAATCAAAATACTGATGAAGTTGATATCGGAACATCATTAAGGAAAACTTCGCAAATAATGTATGAGAGTTTGCAGGAAATTGGCTCATATGAACTGGATGATTTTGATGGGAACTCCTTCAATGGCAGAAATTTTATCGAGGAGCATATTTGCAGTTTTGACTGGTTTAACGGCACTTCTGATAATATGGAATTTAAACTATGGCTTCCTATAAAAAGGAAAAATGATGCCTGAAAGGATGCTTAAGAAACAACAACCCTCAGATGAAAAAATAACTGAGTATATAGGAACCGGTCACCGTAAAATACTTGATTGTCCGGAAGATGAACTATCTGAAAGATATGAACTACATAAAGAGTTACGTTTTCCTTTAGGTGATAAATACGGTTGGGGATACAAATATTCCCATAAAACAAAGCACTTATGCTATATTTTTTTTGAAAAACTCTCCTTATCTCTTCTGATTCAGATTGGAAAAAGAGAAATTGCTGCCTTCCTTAAGTGCATTGAAACAGCGAGTAATAACTGAAAGAAGTGTGGCAAAGCAAATATCCTTGAGGGAATGGCGACTGGTTAAATTATCAGATTTTGTCTAATGAAGACATTGATGATGTAGTATGGTTGGTTTCAATTAAAAAATCATTTAGAAGAAAAAATAAATCAATACTTTTTGCCTTATTCTGAACAAACTACAATTGTTATTTCTGTTTCCTAAAATACCTGCAACTCCTGTGCTTACTTCATATAACAGCGAATACCTGGTTTCGCTTCGCTCCACCCAAATTGCACTTCGGGCAACTTCAGGTATTCCTGGAACGTTTGGTGCAAAATTGCGCCCTATCCCTATAAGTCGTTTCGTATGAGAAGCTGAGAGAGAGGATTATGTCAGAAAACCTGATGTAGAAGCACTCCTCAAAGGTTTACGATATAATCGAAGAAATTCAGCCCTTTAAAGCTGGAGACCAATGGTTATACGATTTGTGCAAGATTCTTAATGAAAACAAGGATGATCGATTGGTTTTAATAATAAATTGCTTTGTATTTAACGATAATTCTTATATACTACCCCCATGACAATAATAAACAATTCAAACCCTGCCGTACAATTCTATCCATCCGCGCTTATTTCGTACGATAAAGACGGAACTCCGGATTGTCAAATACTGGAAAAGATCCCGGAAAAAACAGAGACCTGCTGCCTGGTAGTTAATGACCCGGTGTGGATTACTCATTATTTTCATTTTACGGAAATAATACTCACTGTCTTTGGAAGTTTGACAGACCCGGCAATGGCGAAATACATAACAGAAATTATCTGGGGAAAGCAGTCATATAGTCATCATAATCAAAATAGAACAAATGAATCTTTAATTGAGCTTATGTTTCCAAACGCAGAAAACAATACGGATACACTCCCGAAGGAGCGCATTAATGTCATCTTTATTTCCAGAAAATTAAGTCGTACCACTATCAACAAATTACTCGAAAAGAGCATCCTGACCTATGTAAAAGAACAGCGATGGAATTATATAAGGAATTTGCTTGAAAAAAAGCTTGGATTAGCCCGTCGTGTTTTACCGAATCTCCGGGAATCGGGGATTGCAACCTATATTCGACGGAAACCGATGAGAGAATTGTCAGATCAGGATATTACATCCATAGCCGGATTTATCGAAAATCTGGGGCTAAGATTCAATTATGTTGATTTTGCAGTGTTAAGCTGGGAACAACAGGTGCGTATTTCATACAATACCGATCTTTTAATCGGTGCCCATGGAAATGGATTAACGAATGCGCTGTGGCTTCCTCCCCATAGTTGTGTCATAGAATTCTTCGGTCATGATATGCATGCGTATGACTACCAGGTATTTACGGAAATAACAGGATGCAGATATTTTGGTATAGAAACCGGAGAAAACCGGATCATTTGGAGTAAATTCAACCGGAAAATGAATTATTTCTATAAGGATCCCAATCTGTTGCATACAAACGTTCCCTTTGATTTATTTAAAACCTGTATTTATGCCTGGCTTATGGAGATAGATCAGATAAAATCTTATATTGAATAAAAATAAGTTGTGTGCGAAAATACACGTATTCCGGTTATGTCATTTTTTATTCTTGACAGGCCATACCCTATTTATTAAGCTTTTGTGTATACCTTCCTCATGCAAAGGTATTGACCTTACAAATCAAGGAGATGTGATAATGAAAAAAATATGCATACTTTCATTAGTTATTATGTTAATTATGATGATCGGTTTTATGACAGGTTGTGAAAAAAAGGCTGATAAATCCACACCTCAGACCGGTGACAATCCTGTGAAAAAACTGAAAGGTAAGGAAATAAAGCTTGAACAATTCTCCGTATCACATTACCTCGTCTTAAGGGCGCTGGAAATGAATGGAATGCAGGAAAGTGATGTTACTATCGTGAATACCCCCGGTGATGAAGCGGGATTGCTCTTTTTGTCCGGCGGGGCCGATATAGTGGCGACATGGAATCCTCACCTCTTTCTCGCGGAAGACCAGGGTAAAGGAAAAGTGATTTTTTCGAGTAAAGATATTCCCGGAGAAATCATCGACCTTGTGGTATTTGATAAAAAAATTATCGATTCAATGCCGAATATCGCGAAAGCAGTCACCTATGCATGGTATGATGCCATGGAATACTTTAATGATGCCTCAACAAAAGAAGACGCAATTCAGATAATGGCGAATGCCGCGGGGGCGTCTGTAGAGGATTTTAAAAAGATGCTGATGGGAACAAACCTTTATTCGGATCCCACAGAGGCGAGTGATTTTCTGAACAGCGAGACCATTCTTGCAACCGAAGCAAAGGTAAAGAAATTCTCCAAAGCACAGGACCTTATCCAGACAGATGTAAAACTTTCCTACAATTCATTGTATACGGATGATTATGTTAAAAATGGCGGAATAGTGGACAATCCCATCGGCGATATGGATCCCACGGTATACAAAGTCGGTATATCCATATGGACTGGATGGATGCCTTTCTGGCTCATAAAAGAAAAAGGGTTCCTGGAAAAGAGAAATAAAGAGTTCGGTGTGAATGTCCAGCTCGAAGAATATAAAGAATACATGGCTTCCGTGGAAAGTTTTACCGCGAAAAATGTCATCGGCTGTTCCATGACAATCATGGAGGCTTTGCAGCCGGCTAACTCGGGAATTGATGTGGAAGCAGTAATTGTCAATGACATCAGTAACGGCGGAGACGGAATCCTGGTCAAGAAATAAACCGGGGAAAACCGAAAGGAAATATGATGATTAAAAAACCACAAGGAAAGACAGATGCCTGAAAAACCGCAACAAAAAAAAATGCCATTCTTTACAATAGGAAACAAGGTAGGTCACCCGGCAGTGAGAGTCATCCTGGGAATTATTCTTTTTGTCCTTATTATCGGGGCATATTCATATACATCCTATGTCCGTCACCTGGAGAATCCGAAGGATAGAATGGTGCCGACATTATTTCAAATAATTGACGGCGTAAAAGAGACCTTTTCTTTTAAAAATGATGAAGCACCATCGTTTTGGGAAATGAGAATCATAAGGGACGTGTCGGCAAGTTTACGGCGGATTATTATTGCCATGGCCATATCAGTCATCCTCTCGGTTTTCATCGGGCTTTACTCTGCCTCCTTCGGCTTTTTCGATAATTTGAATATGCCTCTCATCCGGAGTTTCAGTTTTATCCCTCCCATCGCCTTACTTCCCCTCATCTTTGTGTGGCTCGGGAAGTGGCCGGAGGCCGCGAAAATAGTGGTCATTGTAGCGGGAACTTTTTTTGTCCTGGTAACGGATACTTATATGCGGGTGAAACAGGTTCCAAAAAAGTTGATAGACAAGGGATACACTCTGGGGGCATCAACCCTGGAAGTACTCCATAAAATCGTTCTCCGGTACACGTTACCGGGAATCATCGAATCCGTCCGTCTTGCCATGACCCCGGCCTGGATTTTTTTAATCGCCGCCGAATTCTCACTTCCGACAACAGAGGGTCTTGGTTATTATATGAATGTGGTGCGGCGGCAGCTTGGGGTAAACATCATTCTGTGGTATATACTGGTTATCGTTATTATCGGTATAATTATTGACAAGATCCTTAAAACGATTAATGTTGTAACAAATAAATGGTATTTTAGCAAATGAGAGAAATAAATGAGAGATAAAGAGATAAGTTCTCAGGAACCCGTGGTTCTTGAATTAAAAAATGTATGTCAGGAATTCAGTAATGAGACGGGGAAAGTGAACAAGATACTGGATACAATAAACCTCACTGTACGAGAGGAGGAATTCATCGCCCTTGTGGGACCGAGTGGCTGCGGGAAAACGACACTCTTAAATATAATCGGCGGATTTTACCCCCCGTCTTCCGGAGAAGTATTAATCCAGGGAAAGCCTGCCGGCAGACCGAACAGGGACCGTGGAATTGTTTATCAGGATTACGCACTTTTTCCATGGATGACAGTCCTCGACAATATTATCTATGGTATAGAACTGGAAGAAATAAATTACCTGGAAAAATATTTTAATTTTTTGAAATTCACCAGAGTCCGGAAAAAGGCGACAGAGAAGGCGAAGTATTATCTTGAAGAAACAGGACTCTCCGATGCCGCGGACAAGTTCCCCTTCCAGTTAAGCGGCGGAATGAGGCAGCGTGTGGCGATCGCTCAGGCGCTTATTATGAAGCCGAAGATCCTGCTCATGGATGAACCCTTTGGCGCCCTTGATGTGCAGACACGGGAAGCATTACAAATCCTTATGTTAAAGATCCGGGAAAATGAACATAATACTGTTTTCTTTGTCACCCACGACCTGGAAGAAGCCCTCTATGTCGGCTCACGGGTCATTGTTCTCTCTCAATACCATAATATAAAAGACGGAAAACCGAATGGTGCCCGTATTGTCTACGATAAAGAACTCCCGGATGAGTTGAACTTTCTTCCTACAGATGTAAAGGATAGCTCCAAATTCCGGGATATGATCGGGACGCTCATGAAAGTCGGATTTGAACCCCGTATCAACAAAGATATAGAAAATTTCAATAAACAACATGCGTCATCAACATAATATTTTTTTAACAGACAGGAGTATAAAATAACAATACAAGCAGGTTCTTGTAAGGAAAAGACCACCTGCAAAGTCCGTTCACAGAATGGCCATTCATGACCTTCTTTTTTGTTGAAGGTCGTCGTACATCCTGTACGACAATTGCAGTGGAATTTCTTCGAAATTCCCGGACAATAAAATGTGGAGAAACAGATATGGAAATGAATAAGAAAAAGATCGGGATCGCCCTGCTTGGCTGCGGGACTGTAGGAAGCTCGGTAGCAAAGATGTTAACACAGCAAAAAGATATTCTTTTATGCAGGCATAAAGTAGAATTAGACCTCACGTATATCGTTGATATTGATTTTACCTTTGCAGAGAAATTAAACATCGACAAAAGCCTTTTTTGTACGGATTTCGAAAAAGTATTGGAGGATACATCCATCAATATTGTCATCGAATTAATCGGCGGGCTTACCATCGCAAAGCAATTTATTGAAAAAGCACTCAAAGCAGGCAAAAATGTAGTGACCGCAAACAAAGCACTCCTGGCCCATCATGGTTCGGAACTCCTTACTATTGCCAGAGAGCATGGTGTCTGTATCGCCTTTGAAGCAAGCTGCGCCGGGGGCATACCGATTTTACGGGCACTCATGGATGGTCTGATCGCAAACCGGATCGATGCCATGTATGGAATTGTAAACGGAACAAGCAATTATATCCTTACTGCCATGACAATGGACTCCCTGCCTTACGCGACCGCGTTAAAAGAAGCCCAGGATGACGGACTCGCGGAAGCAGATCCGACCCTCGATGTAGAAGGAATTGATTCGGGGCATAAACTCACAATATTGGCATCTTTCGCCTTTGGGAAAAATATTGATTTTGAGAAAATACCCATAGAAGGAATCCATACCCTTGATATCTGCGATATTGAATACGGAAAAGAACTTGGTTATGTTATCAAACTTCTTGCTATCGCGAGAAAACAGGAAAAAGGGATAAATGTCTATGTCCGTCCCGCATTTATCTCCATGGAACATCCACTCTCATGGGTATCCGGACCGTTTAATGCGGTGAGTGTTTATGGTCATGCCACGGGACATACAATGTACTACGGACGGGGAGCCGGGGGTGATCCAACGGCATCGGCAGTTATTTCGGATCTTTACCAGGTTGCCACAGGCATTACAAAAACCCTCTTTGATTCTCTTCAACTCTGGCCGGATCAGACGGAAAAAGCACATCAATTATCCCGGGAGGATTTTACGTCACGGTATTACATACGGTTAACTGTAGAAGACAAACCCGGGGTGCTGGCACAAATCGCCGATAAATTCGGGAAAAACGGCATCAGCATCAGCTCTGTTCTTCAACAGGAAATTCACCCGGAGAGTGATATCCGGGAGGGGGTTCCTGTCATCATCACCACACATCCGGCACGGGAAGGAAGTGTTATCGCGGCACTCAAGGCGGTAGATGACCTTGATGAATCGAAAACAGAAAGTATCTGCATCGCCATATTAGATGAGAATGATTGACGAGTAGGAAATAACTTTTCGTTTATATAAATTAAGTAGAAGAGAAATAAAAAAATCAACAGAAGGGAAAATTTTTACCATGAAATATGCAGTAATTATTACAGATGGCGCGGCAGACATCCGCCTTGATTCTTTGGGAGGGAAAACACCCCTGGAAGCGGCGGATATTCCGTTCTGTGACAAAATCGCGGCCATGGGAAAAGGCGGAACAGTACAGACCGTACCGGAAGGGTTGGATCCGGGATCCGATGTGGCGATCATGTCTCTCCTCGGCAACAACCCGCTGAAAAGTTATACCGGCCGGGCCCCGATTGAAGCAGCGGCCCGGGGATTAACACTCTCCCCGGGAGAATGGGCATTCCGGTGCAACCTCGTGACTATTGTCAATAACATCATGATTGACCATTCCGCAGGGAACATTACAAATAACGAAGCAAAAGCCCTCATGGAAGAAGTAAACAAAAGACTCGGGGGACCGGATATCCGTTTTTTCAGTGGAGTGAGTTATCGAAACCTTTTGCTCCTTAAAACAAATTATAAGGGAAAGACCACACCTCCCCATGACATCCTTGATAAGCCGATAGACAATTATCTGCCTAAAGGCGAGGGATCGGAATCTTTAAGAAAACTCATCGCTATGAGCAGTGATTTCCTGCCATCACTCCCCATCAATCAAAAAAGAAAAAATGAAGGAAAAAATATCGCCTCGAGTATCTGGTTTTGGGGCGAGGGAACAGCCCCGAAGATTACTCCCTTTGCGGATAAATTCGGCATAAACGGAGCAATTATCGCGGCAGTCGACCTTGTCAGGGGATTGGGAATGCTGATGGGCTGGACCCCCATCGAGGTGAAGGGTGCAACGGGATTTGTCGATACAAACTATAAAGGCAAGGGTGAAGCCGCGGTAGAAGCATTGAAAACAACCGACATCGTGGCCATTCACATCGAAGCCCCGGATGAAGCGGGTCACGCGGGAAACCCCGAAGAGAAAGTGATGGCACTGGAACAGATTGATAAGCACATCGCCGGCCCGGTTTTGTCATACCTCGTATCCCGGGACGAGCCATGGAGAATTCTTATCATGCCGGATCATCCCACACCATGTACTATCCGGACCCATACCAGGGAGGCGGTTCCTTTTCTTATGGCGGGAGATGGCGTGGAATCGAACGGATGCAGGGCTTATACCGAAGCAGCGGCGAAATCTACCGGATTATTTATTGATGCGGGGTATAAGATCATGGAGATGCTGATCCGTGGTGAATAACACTTGAAACGGCGACCAGGGCGAGTGGGAGACGGACTTTCCGCATGTCCTTTCCGGACCGACACCACAAAAAATGAGAAAAAAGATTAACACAGAGCATCAACAGAGGGGAAAGGTCTCTTGACCAGTCTGTATTACATTGGTACTATAGACTATGCAAAAACTCCTTCGAATATATGTATATACATGGTTATTAATTCTGATGGTTATTCTCCCTTTTTTCTCTTTTGCAGAAGAAGAAGTGAATATGCCGGGCTTTGGGATACAACCGATCCGTGTTGACACGGAAATATCAGAAAAAATTCTTATCCAGAAAACCCTTGGAAATTTGAAGTACAAATTAACTCCCGGGGATGCCTATAAAATCGTCATTGTCATAGATGAAAATTTTACTCAACCCCTCGTTCTGGATGAAACCTACAACCTTGAAATACCTTTTCTCGGAACAATGAATGTAAAGGGGATGTACTTTTCGGATTTACGTCAGGAAATTATCCGTCGTATAAAAGAAAAAAAAGTTGTGGATTTTGTTGATTTTATCCTTGCGGCCCCGGCTGTTTTCGATATTTTTATCTACGGGGGTGTGGAAAATCCCGGATACTCAACTGTCACGGCTATTAATACACTCTGGGAGGCAATTGTCTCTGCCAAAGGATTTAAAAAGGGGGGAAGTTACCGAAACATATCCCTCACCCGGAAAGGAATAACGAATCATTACGACCTGGTAAAATTCATTATAGACGGTGATTTTACCCAAAATCCCCGTTTAGAACCGGGAGATAAAATATATGTCCCCCATACGGAGATTGTATCCGAAATAAAGGGACAGGTACTCTACCCTGAAAAATTCGAGCTCATACCAGGAGAAACCCTCTTCGATCTTTTACAAATGGCCGGAGGCTATATGCCGGATGCAGACAAGTCCCGGATCGAAGTACGGCGGATTAACGAGGATGGTTCGGTACATATCGAATATACGGAAGACGCGATGGCAGCTCAATTCCCTCTCCAAAACGGCGATACTGTTGTGGTAAATTCCGCCCTTGAAAACAAACCGATGATTCTTATCGAGGGCGCCTTAAACGGGAAACCCACATCAGGGACGGAACCGGTAAAAATCCAGGACAAGCTCCTGGTTTTCAGTATGCCCTATATACCGGGAAGTACTCTCCTGCAAATGCTCGATATCCTCGGCGGCCCCAGCCCCCTGGCGGATGCAGAAGAAAGCTTTATTATAAGGGATAAAACCAACGAACGGGTCTATGTGGATGTACGGGTTCTGTGGGAGACAAGAAATCAGGAACTGGATGTTGCTCTTGAACCGCGGGATCATATTGTCATTCCGATGAAAAATATTATGGTTTTAGTCGGCGGTGAAGTACACAAACCCGGGGCGTTTCCATTTGTCAATAATACAATTGTCGCAGATTATCTTAAACTTGCCGGTGGGATTGATTTTGAAAAAGCAGATCTGAAGGGAATTTATTTTATTGATGACGCCGGAAATAAAACCAAAGTAACCCTTGAGACCGAGGTCGTCATGGGGAGTGTCATTTATGTAGACAGAAGTGTCCTTGAAAAAGCAACATTTGTAGCAGGTAAAGTGGGTATAATCGTGGGACTCATCGCCTCACTTTTTGTCATTGCAGTAAATGCCTCCGATATCTATGCGAATCTCAGATAAAAGTCAATGATCTATTTTGATTGGGCGGCAACATCGGTTCCGGACTCTGAAATTATAGATAAAGTAAGAGAGGCGGAAAAAATATATTTCGGAAATCCTTCATCCATACATGCGGAAGGAAGAAAAGCAAAGAAACTCCTTATCCAGTCCAGAGAAATCCTTGCAGACACACTGAATGTTCATCCGGAAGAAGTTATTTTTACCTCCGGGGGTACCGAATCCAACAATATAATCCTCTTTTCCCTTCTCGCGAGGTCCGCATGGAAAGGCACCTATAAAAAAAAAGTAATTGTCACCGGCATTGAGCACCCATCAGTCTATGATCCCGCACTTTTCTTACAGAAACTGGAGTATGATGTGGTTATCATTAATCCAGATCAGGAGGGACGTATTATTCCGGAGAAAATAGCAGAGGCGATCGATGCCCGCACGGTTCTTGTCACCTGTATGTATGTCAATAATGAAACCGGTGCAATCCAGCCGATCATGGAAACAGGAAAACTCATCCGGGATGCGGAAAAAAAGACCGGACGGAAAATCCTTTTTCATGTTGATGCGGTTCAGGCCTTCGGGAAAATACCATTCTCCCTGAGTTCGCTGAATGTTGATACCGCATCCATCAGCGGACATAAAATCGGGGGATCAAAAGGGATCGGGGCACTTTATGTACAAAAAGATATTTCCTATGACTTTCTTTACAAAGGGGGAGATCAGGAAGACAAACGCAGACCCGGGACCGAAAACATCGCGGGAGCCTACAGCCTCGCTCTTAACGGGAAAAAAGCCGCTGCGTTGCTCGATGACCGTCTCACAAAAACCAGGTTGTTGATGAAACGGTTGATTTCCTCGTTATCCGGGATAAAGGGAATTGTTTTTTTACCACAATCCCGTAATAAAGAAAACCAGGACCTCTTTTCTCCTTATATCCTGAAAGTTGCTTTTCCGGAGATCCCGGGAGAAGTTCTCGTCCGGATGCTTGAGGAAAAAGGAATACTCGTCTCTACGGGATCTGCCTGTTCATCTCAGAAAAAAAAAGGAAAACACCGGGTGCTGGAACGCATGAATGTACCTGCACACATAGCAGAGTCCAGTATCAGGATTTCACCCGGGTGTTTGACAACAGAGGAAGATGTGGATACGCTTCTTTCTATCATGGCCAGACTTATACCTGAATTACAGAAAATTATGTGAAAAGGAATACTTATAATGGATATACTCTTTTTAATAAAATACGGAGAAATTTCCTTAAAAGGTGAAAACAAAAAGATATTCTTAAATCAATTAAGAAAAAATATAAAAGCCCGGCTCCGGGGAATGCAGACAACACTTACCATTAAACCCGGACGATTCTACCTGACTGCTCCAGCCGAACATGAAGCAGAGGTGAGAGACGTTCTTTCCAACACCTTCGGCATAATCGGATTTTCCAAAGCCCTGCAAGTAAAAAAAACCATCGAATCCATCGAAGAAGCGGCTCTTATCCTCGCCGAGGATTTATTAAAAAAGGGAAGAGGAAACTTATTTAAGATTGATGTGCGGAGAACGGACAAGAGTTTTCCCATGGATTCTTACGGAATCGCATGCAGACTCGGTGACATACTCTGTGAAAAATTCCCGCAACTCACCGTCAACCTTAAAAATGCGGATTGGCGGATTAATGTGGAAGTCAGGGACACAACATATTTGTATGCTGATACGGAAATTGGCCGGGGCGGCCTGCCGGTTCATTGCGCGGGAAAAGGGCTTCTCCTCCTCTCCGGAGGTATAGATTCTCCTGTTGCAGGATACCTCATGGCAAAACGCGGTCTTTTTATCGAAGCCATCTATTTTCATACTCCCCCGTTTACGTCCGGGGATGTGAAAGAAAAACTGAAAACCCTCACCATGTCGCTTTCACAATATATCCCCTACATCAATCTCCTTGTGGTTCCCTTTACAAAAGCACAACTCCTTATTAAAGAAAAAGCAAAAAAGGATGAAGTCACCCTTTTATCGAGGGCGGCGATGATGAGTATTTCTCATGCTGTCGCGGAAAAAAGAAAGGCCGCGTGCCTTATTACCGGAGAATCCTTAAGCCAGGTTGCGAGTCAGACAGTGGAAAGCATACGGTTCACAGGCAGTTACACGACCTTTCCCGTCTTCAGACCCCTTATCGGTATGGACAAAAATGAAATAATCAGGATCGCGGAGCAGATCGGAACTTACAAAACCTCTATTCTTCCCTATCCCGACTGCTGCACGTTATTCGCGCCCCGATACCCCCTTATTAAACCTGATTTCGGGAAAATGAAAAAATCCTTTGATGCGCTTCAGCTGCCGCCTCTTCTGGAAGAAGCCATCGAAAACATAGAAGACATACAACTTTGGAAAGAAGAATCATGAAGAAAAATGATTCCTATTTGCTCGTCAAAACAATCGTACCGTCCCACTCCCCGGGAATAAGCTCGGGATGGGCAAAAAAATCTTCACACCGTTTCATGTAGAGGATGAGGGATTTATCATGGGGAAACTTACCGGATAATTTTTTAAATATCTCATGAGCTTTTTTCCACTCTTTTTTCAAATAGAGATTAAATGCCTCTTCAAAATACATACAGAAATCTTTTGTCTCACCCGGAACAGGCTCATTTAGCGGTGATACAAGTTCGTAAATTCTCACGGATTTGCTTCTTCCTTTTACCGCGACAATATCAAGAGGACGTACGAGAAATTTATCCGCGACCCGCTCATAGGTATCCTCACTTATCAGCACCTTCGTTCCGTAGATTTTATTCGTGCCTTCCAGACGTGATGCAAGGTTGACATTATCACCGACTATCGTGTAATTCATCCGTTCGCTGGAACCGACATTCCCCACCACCGTATTTCCCGTATGAATACCAATTCTCGTATGTAACGGGGGCAGCTTTTTTTCCTCCCAGATAATATTCAGCTCCTTGAGTCTTTTTTGACACGCCAAAGCCGCCTCACACGCTAATTCAGGATGGTCAGGAAGGGTGACAGGTGCTCCCCAGAAAGCCATGATCCCGTCACCGATAAATTTATCTATGGTTCCCTTTTTACGCATTATAATCGAACAAAGATTATCCAGATAATCGGAGAGATGGTTCATCACTTTTTCCGGGGCCATATCCTGGGAAAGTGTTGTGAAACTTTGTATATCCGTAAAAAAAATCGTGAGTTCCTTTCTTTCACCGCCGAGTTCCGCATTTTCATTCATTTGAATGAGTTTGCGCACAAGTTCGGCCGGAACATATTTCCTGAAAGATTTGAGTCCTTCCGTCGTTTTAAGCAGGGCATCACTCATGAGATTTATTTCCTTTATTTTGGACGGGACGCCTTCGAATTCATCCAGCCGGAAATCTTTAATCGCATCGGTGCTCGTTGCAAGGTTTATTATCGATTTTCCGATATTATTTGTAATAATAAAAATAAAAAAGATGGAAAAAAACAAAATCACGATTGCAGCGAAGAGTGCGGCAAAAAGCATGTTATTCACCGAACCGAGGATATCCGATTCGGGAATGACAACAAATATTTTCCATTCGGATGAAAAGGATTTGGGGAAAGAAATAACGTTCACCATATAATTGATCCCGTTAGCCGGCGAATTATATTTATTCCGGTGGGATTGACGATAAAGATCATATGCCCTGGTAACACTCTTTTCCTCAAGTTCATCTACAAAAATCAACCGCGATTCCTTCGTTGTTTCATCAACCTTGATCGTACTCCCGATACCGGGATAAGCGATCACTTCATTTTTCTCGTTCGCGATAAATACAATCCCGTTTTTCGATACATTATGTTCACGGATAAAATCGGAAATACTGTGGAGGGGGATATTCGTGCAGACAACTCCATCCAAGTTCCCCTCATCATCCAGGACCGGTGAAGAAGCGGAGATGACAGGGGTCTGTGCTGTTGTCGAGACATACACATCGGTCCAATAAATTTTTCGTTCCGTCCCTGTGTTTTTGTACCAGCTTCTGGTCCGGGGGTCAAAGGTGGAGGTTTTTTCCTCCGTTTCGATTATTTTATAATTTTCATCCCTGTAGATTATTTTCTCGCTCTGTTTATCCTTTGAATTATCGATATACCGCGTCGCGAGCCTGGGTTCTCTCCGGACCTGTACATAGCTCCCGTTTGTATCGGCGATAAAAAAAGACTGCATCTGGGTATAAACGAGCTGCTGTTCCCACATATATTTCCACAATTCCTCATGGATGCTCATAATCCCGGGATCCGTGACGAGTGTACTCGTCACGAGAGTACTCGTCACGAGAGTACTCGTCACGAGAGTACTCGTGGCAAGATTACTGACAGTGATTGTCTGTTGGGCGGGGCCATTCAGATAATGTGTCGTCGAGAGAATCACTTTATCCGAGACTTCCCGTGTAATCCTGTCCGAAAGGAGAATAATGGCGTTTTTTGAGCCGATATAAAATATTCCCGAGAGTAATCCAACAGTAAGAACGAGTATGGTAATAAATGCCTGTAATATGGTAAGCTTAAAACTCTTTTTATTCCTTTTTATACCCTGAGTTTTCATAGGTTCATTCCCTCACTTCTCCGCTGCGTATGGAAAATTTTGATACGAGGCTTAAAAGAATGTCACGATTACTGTTTTTTATCACCTCTAACAGAATGATAATCAATTATTACTCCACCTGCAACTAAATTTTATATTCCCGTCATTTATCGATCATTCGAACAGTCAAAGGTTTCCTTACCGGGGTCCTGTAATATGTCACATCGGGATATCCCATGATGATGACCCCGTGTACCCGATGTTTGTCAGGGATCCCCGTTTGTTTCTTCAAGGCTTTTTCCAGGGAAAAAGCCTCCTGGGCTATTCCGATCCAGCATGTTCCGAGCCCGAGGGATTGGGCAGCGAGCATACCATAGGTAAGGGCAATACCCGCACTGTTTCCCGTAAGGCGGGAAGAGGAGTGAGAATGACAGATAATAATGCAGGGAGCATGAAAAAAGATTCTGTCGATGCCGTGGTCATAATCATCAAAGTATTTAAGCAGTCTCTTTTCCGCCCCGGGTTTTTTCAATAGAATCCTTAAATCCCCGGACAAAAACGGAGACGCAAGACGCTTAAAACGAAACAAAAGCTTCGTTTTTTTCATTACTTCCATGACTCCGTCTGTCAGCTGCTGTCTTGATGTGGGATCGGTCATCACAATATACTGCAAGGGTCCGGCGTTTCTTTCACTCGGTGCATATTGCATGGCAGAGAGAACCGATTCGATTTCTTCCCGGGATACGGACCGCTTCCGATACTGCCGGATTGAACGTTTCCCTTTTAAAAAAGAAAGCATAGTGTGAGATGGAATAACATGAGAGAGATCATTTATCCCGGGAAAGGAGACAGGTTCCCCTTCCGATTCATAGATAATTGCGTTTACAGGACAAACACTCACACAATGCCCGCAGGCAATACAATTTTCATAGGGATCGGCAAAGATGATGGCCTTGTTACTTCCGGTCTGCATGGAAAAAAGCCTTGGGGAACAATCTTTTACACAGGCCAAACATCCGGTGCATTTCGCTTTATTTATTCCAATTATCTTCATATACCACCTTTAATTATATTAAGCTATTATTTGATACGATTGCAAATAAAACAATTGATTCTATTATCCAATTGAGGTTGATCCGCAACCTCCTTTGAGTACAAAGGTTAAACAAGGTTGTCCAATAACCTCATTACAATATATATGGGGGTGATGATTAAACTTAAACGCTATATATGGTGTAGTTGTAGAGTAATTTTGTTATAATTGGGGTTATTGGACAACCTAAATTAGTTTTATCCATAACCTTGTTGAATTTCATCATTTTTCATTATATATTCAATGCAAGGGAATGTTTAATTTAAATATTCAAAAAGGAAATATTATACTTATTTAAGAGATAGATTTATAGTTTTGTTTTAAAGAAAAGTTAATAATTTTCTTTTATACAATGAGGAGGTTTATACGTGCCATCAAACACTCAAAAAAAGAATTTATTTAATAAATCATTACATATACTCCTTTCAATTATAATAATTGGATTATTTACAGCTTGCCCTTATTCAGAAGTTCCCAATGAACAACCAGACCCAACGATAGACCCAACGATAGACCCAACAACAGACCCAACAACAGACCCAACAACAGACCCAACAACAGACCCAACAACAGACCCAACAACAGACCCAACGATAGACCCAACGATAGACCCAACGATAGACCCAACAACAGAACCAACAACAGAACCAACATCGGAACCAACATCGGAACCAACATCGGAACCAACATCGGAACCAACATCGGAACCAACATCAGAACCAACATCAGAACCAACAGCTACTCCCTCATCCGGTGACACAGGCAGTCTGAGCTATATAGATAGTTACTCCCATTCCGACATAGGTAAACCCTGGTCCGGAGTCATATCACCTGACGGAAAACATATCTATGTTGCGGCTGAAACTCCGGACGCTGTCGCATGGTTCTCAAGAAATGATGTTACAGGTGCCCTTACCTATAGTGGCAGGTATTCGGATGCAAATATTGATGGTGCCCATTCTGTTACAATATCCCCGGATGGAAATTATGTTTATGTTGCCGCTGTGTACGCCGATGCTGTTGCATGGTTTTCTCGAAATGATGTTACAGGTGAACTTACTTATGTTGGAAGGTATTCAAATGCGTATATTGATGGTGCTTATTCTGTTGCATTACACCCAAATGATGATTATGCTTATGTTGCAGCAGGATTTTCAAATAATACTGTTGCATGGTTTGCCATAAACCAAATGACGGGAGCACTTACCTTTTCAGGCAAGTATTCAAATAGCAATATAGATGGTGCTTATGCTCTGGCTGTCCCTTCCAGTAATTATCTCTACGTTGTAAATCAACTTGGCAATTCATTAGCTAAATTTAACCGGAACCCATCTAATGGTGAGATTTTCTATAGCGAAAAGTATACGAGTACAAATATCGAATATGCACGCGGGGTTACTGTTTCACCTGATGGAAAACATATCTATGTCGCAGCTGCTTTGGCAGATGCAGTAGCATGGTTTGAATTAGATGCAGACGCATTCGATGAACTTACGTATTTAGGCAGGTACTCTGACGTCACTATAGATGGAGCAACTTCTGTTACAATTTCTGCAAATGGAGATTTTGCCTATGTGGCCGCATCTTCTGCTGATGCGGTGACTTGGTTCTCAAGGAACCAAATTACCGGGGAACTTACCTATATGGGAATGCATTCATCTGATACAATTATGAATGGCACTTCCTGTGTCATAATATCCCCTGACGGGAAACACGCTTATGTTACCTCATTATTCTCTAATTCCATTGCCTGGTTCAGTATAAATAACTAACCATTAAATGATTATAATGAGACCGTGAAGCGGGATAAGTTTTTATGGAGGTTTAAGTAGTAGCACTTCCCAATTATTCAAAAGAAGAGTATACTGCAGATATGAGAAAAAAGCAGAAAAAAAATTCAAGTCATTTTTGTGTGATATTATTCCATTTCGCACTCTGCTGCTTGTTATCCCTTGCATGCTCATCAACACCTGTAGAACAAACAAAGGAAACACCTAAGCCGGTTATAGAAGAACCGGAAAAAGTGCAGGCACTTAAAGAGCAGGTGGTGTTCTATGATGATTTTTCAGACACAACCCAGGGGTGGGAAACAGGGGAGGAAAATTTTATCTTGCGTACCATAGAAAATGGATTCTACGTTTTTGAAAATACCCATGATTACAATTCTGCCTTCTCCAATATTCCCGTAGACAACCCAAACACGCATTTCTTTATCATCGAAAGCTCAATGGAGAAAATAACAGGAAAAGATGAAAGTAGTTATGGTCTTTCATGGGGATTCGACCGGGAGACTCATAGTTCATATTTTATACTTCTTTATGAAAATTTTATTCTTTATGGAAAACAGGAAAATGGGAAATGGGGAACAATTATAAACTGGAAACAATTTCCTTTTATCAAAAGGATTGGTGCAAATAAAATTGCTATAAAAGTACAAAATGAAACCCTGGAAGTATTTGTAAATGAACAATATGTGTATAAGACTACAGCCTATCCATTATTCGGAGATACCATCGGCTTTATTCTGTTTGGAGAAAATGTGATAAAGGCTGATTTTATGCTTGTTACCAACTTTCAGACAATTGAGACATCTGCTGGCCAGCATATTTCGGAAGATGGATTAATTATCACTCCGGATCATCTCTACCTGTTCGAAAAACAAAAAGAATAGAGGAGTATTGTTTTTTTTTATTATTTTTAAGTTTGTCAAATTCTTACACCTGGCGGTTATGCATCCTGTATCGGATTTTAGACGGATAATGTACATAAAGGAGAACTCATAAATCAATTTATATTCTTCACCAGGAACGTAAAACGGGGTATGTCAAAATAAACAGGAACTGTTCTGCCTGAATAATTACTATGCTCATAAAGAATTGCATAAGTATTATAAAAATACGGAGCATCCATCGATGAAAAAGAATCATTACATGAATACCTGGAAAATTTAAATCGGTGTTGACATCTGTTTGGGGACGAGAACAACAGCGCCACCGGAGGAACAACACAAAACCGGATAAGAGTAAGAGAGAAATAATCCCACATCCTTGACATAATAATAAAATTATCCTTTACTATAGCCAGGTGCACACATCACTATAAAAAAGATAATTGTTTGTGATGAACGAACAATTGAGTACATATTCGTTTTTAGGAGGATATTTTGTATAAAAAAGTAAACCAAAGAGAAGATTTCCCCAAAATGGAGGAAAATATCCTTAAATATTGGGATGATAACGATATATTCAAAAAATCAATTAAGCAAAGAGAAAAGTGCGAAGAATTCGTATTTTACGACGGCCCTCCCTTTGCCACGGGGCTCCCCCATTTCGGCCACTTTGTACCGGGAACAATTAAAGATGTCATTCCCAGGTACCAGACAATGAAAGGAAAAAAAGTAGACCGCCGTTTCGGATGGGACTGCCACGGTCTTCCCGTAGAATATGAAATGGAAAAAGAACTGGACATTTCCGGCAAACAGGAGATCGAAGATTTCGGGATCGCGAAGTTTAATGAATCCTGCAGGTCGATCGTATTGCGATATACAAAAGAATGGCAGACAATCATTACCCGTTTAGGACGCTGGGTGGATTTTGAAAATGATTATAAGACCATGGAAACGGATTACATGGAATCGATCTGGTGGGTCGTCAAAAGCCTCTGGGATAAAAAGCTCATTTTCGAAGGCTTTTATATCCTCCCCTTCTGCCCGCGGTGTTCGACTGCACTCTCCAATTTTGAATTGAACCTTGGGGGGTATAAGGAAGTCCAGGATCCGGCCCTGACTGTCCGTTTTCAATTAAAAGATGAACCCGACACCTACATTCTGGCCTGGACGACAACTCCATGGACACTCCCCTCCAACCTCGCTCTGGCTCTTGGTCCGGATATTACCTATGTGAAAATAAAAGATAAAGATACCCATTATATTCTCGCAAAAGACCTCCTGGGAAATTTTTATAAACCGGAAGATACCTACAAGATTGTAAAAGAATATTCAGGGAAAGACCTGGAAGGAAAAAGTTATATTCCTCTCTTTCCCTACTTTGCAGACCTTGAAAAACAAGGGGCATTCAGGACCTTTCTTGGAGATTTTGTCTCTACCGAGGACGGAACAGGTATTGTTCATATAGCCCCGGGTTTCGGAGAAGATGACTATAACACCCTGAAAGGAACGGATATTCCTACCATCTGCCCTGTTGACGGGGAAGGAAAGTTTACCCCGGAGGTAAAGGATTATGCGGGTATTTTTGTAAAAACCGCGGACAAACAGATTATTAAAGATTTAAAAGAACAAGGCAAAATTGTGAAGCATGCCACACATCTGCATCAATATCCCCACTGCTGGCGCTGCTCCTCTCCCCTCATTTACCGTGCAATTTCATCATGGTTTGTCAATGTGGAAGAAATCAAGAATAAAATGCTCAAGGCAAACGATCAGATTACCTGGGTACCCTCTCATTTAAAAGAGGGAAGATTCGGGAAATGGCTGGAAGGCGCGCGGGATTGGGCGATCTCCAGGAACAGATATTGGGGGAATCCGATTCCCATCTGGATCTGTGATTCCTGCGAAAAAAAAGAATGTATCGGATCCCGGCAGGAACTGGAAGAAAAAACCGGAAAGAAGGTTGATGATCTTCACAAGCATTTTGTCGATGAGTTGACCTACCCATGTCAATGCGGCGGGATGATGAAACGGATCTCCGAAGTTCTTGATTGCTGGTTTGAATCAGGGTCCATGCCATATGCCCAGAACCATTATCCCTTCGAGAACAAAGAACACTTTGAGGCGCATTTTCCCTCGGACTTTATCGCCGAAGGCCTGGACCAGACACGGGGCTGGTTTTATACCCTTACCGTACTGGCAGCGGCACTTTTTGACAAACCCGCTTTTAAAAATGTTATCGTAAACGGACTTGTTCTTGATGAAAAGGGCAAGAAAATGTCAAAATCCCTGCGAAACTACACAAACCCGGCGGAAGTGATGGATGAATTCGGGGCAGATGCATTACGCCTTTTTCTCATGCATTCTCCCGTGGTGAAAGCAGAGGATCTAAAATATACCGATGCGGGGGTCCGTGATGTCTTAAAGAATATCATCATCCCTCTCTGGAACTCATATTACTTCTTTGTGACCTACGCGAATGTGGATAAAATCACACCGGATTCACCGCCTCCGAACCCGGCAAATCCCCTGGACCGGTGGATTCTCTCTGAAGCGGAATGGATGGTGCAGGAAGTAACGGAACAATTGGAAGCCTACGATGTCCAGAAAGCGATCGATCCGATCGTACGATTTATCGACTCTCTTAACAACTGGTATATCAGGCGCTCACGAAGGCGCTTCTGGAGATCGGAAAATGATCTTGATAAAATTCAGGCGTATCAGTCTCTTCATACGGTGCTCATGAGACTCGTTCTTGTTGCCTCCCCTTTTATCCCGTTAACAACGGAAGAAATCTATTTAAACCTTAAACCCGAAAATACTCCCGAATCCATACACCTTTGTGACTGGCCTCAGAGCGATACAACCAGAAGAGATCTTGCCCTGGAAAGCAAAATGAAGATTACACGCCAGGCAGTCTCCATGGGCCGCTCCCTCAGGACCATGCATACCCTCAAAACACGGCAACCCCTTAAAGCAATTCACATTGTGACAAAAGATCAGGATGAAAAAAGTGCCCTTATCGAGATGGAAGATATTATAAAAGAAGAGTTAAATGTGAAAGAAGTGGTGTACAGGGAGAATGAAGAAGAACTCGTTAAATATACGGGAAAAGCAAATTACAAGGTTCTGGGAAAAGACCTGGGGAAGGATATGAAAACGGCAGCTGAAAAAATCGAGGCTTTCTCCATGAAAGAAATTCAATCCCTTCTTGAAGGCGCCATACTTGCCATCGATCTGGGAGACCGCATGTTCGATCTGACGATAGATGGCGTCATTGTCCAGAGAACGGAGAAGGAAAATCTAAAAGTACTCAATGAGGGTTCTCTGACCCTTGCTCTTGACTCGGAACTTACGGAAGAACTGATTCAGGAAGGAATGATACGTGATATTGTAAGAAGCATACAAAACCAGCGGAAAGAGATCGGGCTGGAAGTAACAGACAGGATAGATCTCTACATATCCGGATCCGACAGGGTAAAGGCCTCATTAGAGAACTTCTGGGAACATCTTTGCACCGAAACTCTTGCCGAATCCTGGAAATGGGAGGACAGGGAAGATGCTCAGGAAGTGGATTGCGGAGACGAAAAGTGCCGGGTATTCTGTAAAAAATTCCTTTAGTCGTTTTATATTGATATTTCCTATACTCTTTATCTCCTCTTGTGCCACAGTGCCGCCGGAAAAACCACCATCAACCTGGTATTCCATACTCCCGGAACAAAGCTCTCTCTCTCTCTTCATACCAGAACCGGAGAAGATACGATCACTCGTACCAGGCATACTCACGATGCTGCATCTTTCCATACCGGAGAGCACATCACTCCTTAAAAAGACAAAAGAAGCCTATGCCGCGGTAAGAATACGGGAGAACGAACCCCCACTCTATTCACTCGTCTTAATCGGAACCTATTCTTCATGTAGTATCGGATTCGGACTCGCCCTTAGTAAACAATGGAAGAAAGACCCTGAAACTCACAGCTTCTGGCAGCACAAACACACCGGCATCATGCTCTCCCAGCCTGACCCGTACATGATTCTTATTACGAATGATGATATAAAGGAATTATTGCAGTCGCGCCTCACTCCTCATGAACAAAATCTTCCCGACATAGTAAAAAACTCCCTTGAACACAACGCCTGCACTCTTTTCTTCCCCGAGTTTGGCAACGAAATAATCCCTGAGGAAATTCCTGTCAATAAAAAGAAACTTCCTGTGAAGGAAGCGTTGATCTCGATAAATCCGGAAAATGATACGTATGAACTTCTCGCTTCTTTTAATCTTTTAGAGACAAAAAATGCCCTTTTATTTTCAACTTCTTTTAAAACTTTTCTCATATGGTTGATGCGCCGCGGAAAAATTGATAAATTCACATCGAGGATAAAGGTTGATGCAAAAGACGAGTTTGTTCATGCTTTTATGACTGATTTCACGGAGCCTGAAATTACCCGGGCATTAAACGTACTTTTATCGGATAAAGAAAGGCTTTCAGGAGGAAAAGACAATTGACAAAAAAAATAACCGGGGTTGTTGATTATAATGCCGGAAATCTAAAAAGCGTAGAAACCGCACTTGAATTTTTAAAGGCTGATTTTTTCGTTTCAGCGAATCCGGAGGATTTTAAAAGAGCGGATAATCTCATTTTTCCCGGAGTCGGAGAAGCCCGGGCATCAATGAACATACTCAATAAAAGCGGACTTGGGGAGGCAATCCGCCTTTTTTGCAGATCAGGAAAGCCGGTATTGGGAATCTGTCTCGGATGCCAGATCATTTTCACTCATTCGGAAGAAGGAGATACTCCCTGTCTGGATCTTATTCCGGGGAATGTCCCCAGGTTCCCCAAAAAAGAAGGCTTTAAGGTCCCGCACATGGGATGGAACCAGGTATCACATCTCGACCGTCACCCCATCTTTACAGGAATCCCGGAGAACTCATCCTTTTATTTTGTACATTCATATTATCCGGAACCGGAAAAGAATGAGCACATTATTGGTGAAACCGAATACTGTATCCGGTTTTGTTCGGCCGTACAAAAAGAGAATCTCGTCGCGGTACAATTTCATCCGGAAAAATCGGGAAAAACAGGGCTCATACTTCTTTCGAATTTTCTGAATTTGACATAAGGCAATACTGATGTTACATCAACCTCACGTGAGCACACTAATAAAGCAGGAGTAATAATGCTTGAAAAAAGAATAATTATCTGTCTGGATGTAAGAGACGGGAAAACGACAAAAGGGATTAAATTTCAGGAAAATATCGATATCGGAGATCCCGTGGAAATGGCAAAAAAATACTATGAAGAGGGTGTCGACGAACTCGTATTTTACGACATAACGGCTTCCGCGGAGAATCGCGGAATCATGATCGAGGTGGTACGAAAAGTAGCGGAAAACATCTTTATTCCCTTTTCCGTAGGCGGCGGCATCGGGAGTATTGAAGACATGCGAAAAGTTCTTCTCGCGGGCGCGGAAAAAATAAGTGTCAATTCCCAGGCTGTAAAAAATCCTCACATTATTAAACAAGGTGCCCGTCTTTTCGGGAATCAGTGCATTGTTCTTGGCATGGATGCGGCGAAAGACACGACCATGCCGTCCGGCTACAGGGTATTTATAAACGGGGGGAGAACTCCCACAGATATCGATGCCTTACAATGGGCAAAGGAAGCAGAAGATCTCGGCGCGGGGGAGATCGTCCTTAACTCTATGGATGCGGATGGGACTCAGGACGGATATGAATTGACAATAACGAGGATGATATCGGAAAATGTCAATATTCCGGTTGTTGCATCCGGCGGGGCAGGTAAACCCACCCATCTCTATGATGTCCTCACCAAAGGAAAAGCAGATGCCGCACTTATCGCCTCTATGACTCATTACGGAAATTATAGTGTCGGGGATATTAAAAAGTATCTCCATGAAAAAGAACTTTGCATACGAATGGAATAAGGCGGATTTAAAGGAATTTCACCTTCCTCCCCCTTGCTTAAATAAAGCAAAAATGGTACTATATAGTCGACTGTTTTGAGTTTGCCTTTTTCTATCATTTAAAAAGTATCCTTATTTTTTTATAGTAACAAGAAATAGCAAACTCTCGGCAATCTATACAAGCTTAAAAAGATATTCTACTAAATGGAGAAGTACTGATGCCTACTTATGAATATGAATGCACATCCTGCCACTTTAGGTTCGAGAAATTACAGAGCATTACGGCCGATCCTATTTCAATATGCCCTGAATGCGAAGGACCTGTAAGACGCCTTATCAGCGCCGGTGCCGGGATTATTTTCAAAGGATCGGGGTTTTATACAACGGATTATAAGAGTTCTTCAACATCTTCGGGGACAAACGGTGCCAAATCAAAAACAGATTCTTCGAACGATAAATCCAGCGACAAAAAAACGGATACAGGGTCTGATACAAAAAAAGAAACCAGGCAGGAAACAAAAACTGAAACAAAAAC
>JAFGRV010000055.1 GCA_016934975.1 Spirochaetales bacterium
GAGATATTTATTAAAAGTGATGCAGTCGTATTTACCATTGGAAACAGCGCGGATACTTTATTTTTATCAACCTATGGAATAACATTAAAGAAAAACGGGCTCATCCTTACGGATCACCAGACATCCGGGACTAATAAAAAAAATATTTATGCCGGGGGTGATGTGGTCACGGGGGCCGCGACAGTTACCGAAGCTATGGCAGCGGGAAAACGATGGGCACAGATAATTGATAAAAAGCTGATGAACGAAGAGAGATTTACGGCAATATTTCCTCCTGTTCTTTTCGAACAAAAAGCACCTCTCCTCCCCATGGGCGGATCAAGACAGAAAATAAAGAAGCTTCCCATTAAAAACCGGGCAAACAATTTTAATGAAGTGGAATGCGGACTTACCAATAAAGGTGCGGATACGGAAGTACTTCGTTGTCTGCGATGTGATATACAGACGAATACAGAATAGTTTTAATAAAATTGATATGAGGATAACAGATGGCTAAAAAAAAGCTGACTATACGTATCAATAACAAAGCGTATAATGTAGATTCCGGGAAAACCGTATGTGAAGTGTGTGAACAATTGTCCATACGGATACCAACACTCTGTTATGTAAAAAATATATCGGAGGAAGCAGCCTGCTCGATATGTATGGTAGAAGTGAAAGGCGCCCGGTCATTACTCCGGGGGTGTGTGACAAAAGTAACCGAGGGCATGGAAATCTATACAGACACAGAGCGTGTCTATAATGCACGAAAAATGAACCTTGAACTGATCCTCTCCCGGCATCCCCTTGATTGTATGACCTGTGATGTTGATGGTGATTGCGAGCTTCAGGATCTTGCCTACGAGTTCGGGATCAAAAAAAGCAGATTTTTAAGCCCCGGGGCCATAAGCCCCGATAAAAAACCCAATCCCTGGGATTCCAATCCCTTTATTAATTTTGATCCTGCAAAATGCATACTCTGCGGCAGATGCATTAATGTGTGTAAAAACAAGGCCATGGTAGAAGCAATCACTTTTGCTCTCAGGGGGCCGAAACAGAAGGTGTCGACGCCCTTTAACCATCCTTTGGAAAATACAGGCTGCCAATTCTGTGCCGCTTGTGTTCAAAGTTGTCCCGTCGGCGCATTAGTGGAAAAATCCCGGATGGGAAAAGGAAAGAAAAAGGATCTTACACCGACAGAAACAATCTGTGCGTATTGCGGCGTGGGATGTCATGTTTCCCTTTTTAAAGACAAAGCAAATAACCTTGTCATGGCAAAAGGAGCGGAAGGCAATAAGATTAACGATGGAAGACTCTGCGTCAAAGGACGGTTTGGCTATGAATATGTCAACAAAGCGGATCGCCTTACCACTCCTCTAATACGTGAAAACAACGGCTTCAGAAAAGCAACCTGGGAAGAAGCGATACGGCTGACAGCAGAAAAACTGAAATCTATCAAAGAAAAATACGGTCCCGATTCCATTGGAGTTCTCGGATCATCCCGGTGCACAAATGAAGATAATTATGTCGTACAAAAACTCGCCCGGGCAGTTATCGGCACAAACAACATTGACAACTGTGCACGGTTATGCCATTCATCAACAGTAGCCGGGCTTGGACAAGCCTTCGGGGCCGGAGCAGCGACAAACTCCCTGGAAGATATCAGTGATTCGGATGTTATCTTTATTATCGGATCCAATATGGCGGAAACCCACCCGGTGATCGCCCAGATGGTAAAGGAACATAAAGCAACGAGTGATGTCACTATTATTGTCGCCGACCCGAGAAAAGTATTGATGGCAGAGGCGGCGGATATATTCATACAGCACAATCCCGGATCGGATGTAGCCCTGCTTAATGGAATAATGAAAATCATCCTGGAAATGGGGCTTGAAAAAAGAGAATTTATAAAAAACCATACCGAAGGATTTAACGAGTTTAAGGATCTTATTCTTAAGACTGATGTGGAGATGGCGGCGAAGATGACAGGAGTAGATAAAGAAGTGATGGAAAAAGCCGCCGGAGTTATAGGCAAGGCAACGAACATGATGATCTATTTCACCATGGGGATAACACAGCACTCCACAGGTGTTGATAATGTATTAAGTGTGGCGAACCTTGCTCTCCTGACCAACAATATCGGGAGGCGCGGTGCGGGGGTGATGCCCTTGCGGGGCCAGGCAAACGTCCAGGGAGCGTGTGATCTTGGGGCTCTGCCGAACGTATTTCCCGGGTATCAAAAAGTCGCGGATCCCGGGGTGATAAAAAAGTTCGAAAAAGCATGGAACGTTCGCCTTTCCGCCACACCAGGCAAGCCGGTTTCCGAATACGCAAGTTTGGCCCTTGAGGGAAGCATGAAAGGCATTTATATTATGGGAGAAAATCCCCTTATGACAGAGGCTGATTTAAACCATGTCCGTAAGGGATATGAGAGTCTCGAATTCTTGAGTATTCAGACCATCTTCATGTCTGAAACAGCTCTCATGGCAGATGTCATTTTTCCCGCAACTGCTGCATATGAAAAAGACGGAAGTTTCACCAATACCGACAGGACTGTCCAGCTCCTCAAAGCCGCACGTTCAAAACCGGAAGGGACAAAAGATGATTGGGCGATTATTTGCGAACTATCGAATGCCATGGGTTATGCCATGAACTATCCATCTTCATCTGCCGTTATGGATGAAATTGCAGCCTTGACGCCGTCTTATGGGGGAATTTCTCATAAACGGATCGAAAAGCAGACATTGAAATGGCCTTGTCCGGATAAAAAACATAAAGGGACCCTTTTCCTCTATAAAGATAATATATTTAAAAGAGCATCGAATAAAGGACTCTTTTCCCCAATTACCGTGAAACCTCCCCGGGAAATCCCCGATACACATTACCCCCTTATTCTCACAACCGGAAGGATTCTCTATCATTACCATTCAGGGAATGAAACGCGGAGAGTAAAAGTGCTCAATGAGTTTGTACCGGAGAATTATGTGGAAATACATCCCGGAGATGCAAAAAAATATAAGCTTAAAAACAATGATTATGCAAAAGTGAGCACCCGGCGGGGAACCATAACAGTCCGTGTGAAAATCTCCCCGCGGCCTAAAGAAGGTGTTATTTTTATATCCTTTCATTTTGCAGAAGCAGCCGCAAATAAGCTTACAAATAATGCCCTGGATCCTGTCTCTAAAATACCCGAGTATAAAGCTTGTGCCGCAAAAATCAGCCGCGTGACAGGGCCAACTCACGTAAAGAAAATTCTTTGATATTTTTTATTTTTCATTACATAATATAAAATTAAAGAATAAGGAGACATATTGAAAAAGTCCGGATTTCTGTTAATTCTGCCAACTATAGCAATGGTTATCTTATTTTTTTGCTCCTGTTCCGAAGGTATGGAAATAAAAGCGGAAAATGGAAGAATGGACCTCTCTGCCTGGGATTTCAGTAAGAATGGGATTGTTCAACTCGACGGCGCCTGGGAATTCTACTGGAATAAACTCCTTACCCATGAGGATTTTTTAGCGACGACACCTCATATCACCCCCCAATACCAAAATGTCCCTGCCCTCTGGAATACTTATAAAATTGATGGTGAAAAGCTTCCGGTGACAGGCTACGCGACGTTCCGGCTGATTGTTACTCTCCCGGATACAGAGAGACTTTATGCCTTTAAATTAAATGATATGAGTACTGCTTATAATCTGCATGTGGATGGAAAATACATCATGGGAGCCGGCAGAGTCGGAACAAACAAAGATGAATCTATACCCAAATGGATGTCCCAAACCGGCATATGTACACCTGAATCTGCCTCCATTGAAATTTTAATCCAGGTCTCCAATTTTCATTATAGCCAACCCGGTTTCTGGAAGAGTATATCCTTTGGTCCCCAGGACATGATTACTCAGTCCTTTATACAGGCAGAATCCTGGGATTTTTTTATCATGGGTATCTATCTCGCTATAGCGATTTATCACCTTACTCTCTTTTTTCTCGGAAGAAAAGACAAAGCAACTCTTTTCTTTGGTATTTTCTGTCTCCTTTTTACCATCCGCTCGATCTTTACGGATGAACGGATCGCCTTTCATCTCTATCCTTCGATACCGTGGCATACAGGTCTCCTCATGGAGTTCGTATCTATCTATTATCTCGCCATCATCTTTATTATGTTTCTTAAAGCCTTATATCCGAAAGAGTTATCTACCCTTTTAAACCGGATTATATTTATTTTTTCTTTTATTTTTAGTCTTGTGGTCCTTTTTCTTCCGTCGATAATGATTCATTCCGCTCATTCTTTTTATTCACTCTTTTTGATTCTCCTTATTATATATATGACCATCGCATTAATACTTGCAACCATACGAAACAGGGTCGGCGCTTTGTATCTTCTTATCGGGTTCTTCTTTTTTGCCATTACTATTTTTTATGACATCCTGGCTTCCGAGTTTATTATTAATACTAACTTTATATCTCCCATTGGCATCCTCTTCTTTATTTTTGCGGAATTCGCCCTCTACAGAAAATTTATAAAAGCGGAAGAAGAATTAAGAGAACGTGAAAAAGAACTTTTGCAGGCGGAAAAACTTGCGTCTCTGGGTACTCTTATCGCGGGGGTTGCCCATGAGATAAATAATCCCAATTCATCAATCTTTCTCACTATCTCCAGTATCCTGAGTATATGGAAAAATCTTGAACCGGAGCTGGAAGAGTATTTGGAAAAAGAGGGTGATTTTTATGTGGGGAGTGTTCCTTACTCGGAAGTAAAGGGAGAAATCCCGGGGGCTTTGGAACGTATTATGAGAAATTCCCAGCGGATAACGGAGATTGTAAAAGATTTAAAAGACTATGCAAAAAAAGACGAGAGCAATACGGATCAACCTGTAGATATAAATGCAGTAATTCAGAGCGCTCATCGTTTACTGGAAAACCTGATTAAAAAATGCACCCATAAATTCGAACTTATCCTTGCATCATCACTCCCGCCTGTCCGGGGCAGCACACAACGATTGGAGCAGGTAATACTGAATATTATTCAGAACGGTTGTCAGGCGTTGGATGATCCGGAAAAAGGGATCACGATTACCACGGCATACGATGAATCAATAAAAAAAGTAATTATAACGGTACAGGACCAGGGAATCGGGATGGATAAAAAGACATTAAAACAGATTTACGATCCCTTTTTTACAACAAAACGGACCAAAGGCGGAACAGGACTCGGCATGTCAGTCACATCAAGAATTATTCAGGATCATGGCGGAATCTTGACAATTAAATCCAAACCGGGTAAAGGAACGACAGTAAAGATTATTCTGGGAATAATCGATACACCGGCTCATTCCCGTTGATGAGGGCGGGACTTCGCGATACAATCTTATTTGCGGAAAGGTTCCCCCAGCATCCCGGGGGCATGCATTTTCCGCTGCAATTTTCTTGTAATACCATACAAAACCAGAATCCCGAGGGTCATAAGATATGGGAATGCAGCCAGAAGATTGGGAGAAATCCCAAGAGGCTGAAGTATGTACTGTAGCACGAATATACCCCCAAAGAGAAAGGCACCGAAAAATGCACGGGCGGGATTCCATAATGAAAAAATAGTGAGGGCGATAACTATCCACCCCCGCCCGGCGGTCATACCTTCGATCCAGGAATTACTGTATGCAAGGGACAGATGCGATCCTGCCATTCCGGCGAAACCACCCCCGATAAGCACACAGCTATATCGTACCCGGGTTACGTTTATTCCCTGGCTATGGGCTGCTCCTGGATTTTCCCCCACCGAACGGATAATAATACCCGGTTTTGTTTTATAAAGAAGAAACCACGCGGCAACACCGAAGAAAAGAGCGAGATAAAAATATGGATCATGTCTAAAAAGGATTTCACCCACATATGGTATATCACTCAACACAGGGAGAGAGAGGGATTGTATACGTGCCGCGAGGGGTTTGCCGATAAAGGGTTTTCCCCAGAGTCCGCTCACACCAAGGCCGAACAATGTAAGAGCAAGACCGGAAACAACCTGATTGGCCTGGAAAAAAATACTGACAAATCCATGTATAAGAGACGCACAACAGCCTGCAAAAATTGCACAAATCATTCCGATCCAGGGATTACCTGTCATAGAGGCGGCGACAAATCCGGTAACAGCACCGATAGCCATCATCCCTTCTACCCCGAGATTGATAATACCCGATCGCTCCGTTATGATCTCACCGATAGTGGCAAGAAGAAGGGGAGTTCCCGCGACGAGAGCGCGGGTGAGTATGGTAATAATGATCTGCTCCATCTGTTAATTCCTTTTTAAACGAATTCTATTATTCATAAAAAACTCACCCATAATAAGGAAGAAAAGAATGATTCCATTAAAAATGCCCACTGTCGCTGCAGGAAGACCAAGGGAAATCTGTATCGCATCACCACCGACTAAAATTCCCGCGAAGAAAATACCTGCAATAATGACAAAAAGAGGATTCAGCTTTGCAAGCCATGCAACTATAATTGCAGTAAATCCATACCCAGCGCTTATTTGATCCGGATATGTGAGTTGATGATGAATCCCCGCGATCTCCCCTGCTCCCGCGAGTCCCGCAACCCCGCCGCTGATACACATAATAATAATGATCGATTTCACGTAATTTATACCCGCATAACGGGCAGCTTCCCTGCTTTCACCGATTACTCTTACCTCATACCCGGTTCGGGTTTTAAACATAAGAAAAAAAAGAATAACAACCGCAGCCAGGGCGATGATAAGGGTGATATAATGTATTCGTGAGCCGGGTATCACGTCTAATACAGCGCTTGCCGGTATATTATCCGTATAGGGGAAACCAAACTTTGTCGATCCTTTCCAGGGACCGACAACAAGAAATTTAATGATTTCCGCCGCAACATAATTTAGCATAAGAGTGGAAATGACCTCATTGATAGTAAATCGTACTTTCAATAATGCCGGTATGAGTGCCCATATGGCTCCGGCGATAAAGCCGGCAAGAATCATGAGAGGAAGAGTTATCCAGGCGGGCATCACCGGACCGATAGCAAGGCCGATCCAGGTCGCGGCAGCAGCACCGAGAACGAGCTGCCCTTCCGCCCCTATGTTCCAGAATTTGGCACGAAAAACGAGGGTAAGTCCGCCAGCGATGAGTATAAGTGGAATAGCCTTTGTTATTGTTTCTTTAATTCCATACACACTTCCAAAGGAGCCTGCAAAAATTTTATAGATAGCATATAAGGGATTAACCCCTTTTACAAGAAAGACAATACCTATCGCACAAAGTCCCGTAAAAAGAGAGAGAAGAATAATACAAATTTTAAACCACCCGGGGGGATCTTGACGGGGAAGAGTCTCTATGGTAATGCCCATATTAAGTCTCCTCCGCCGGTTTTGGCTCCGGATTGAATTCGGAATCCTGGCTTAACGTGGGATCCCGGTGCAATCCGGTCATCATCAACCCTATTTTTTCTATATCCGGTGCCCGGGCGTCTATTATTCCCATAATCTCTCCTTTAAAAAAAACAGCCACGGTGTCACAAAGGGTTAACAGTTCTTCCAGGTCTTCCGAAACCAGGAGTATGGCCCCCCCTTGTTCCCGCCTTTTTAAGAGTTGCAGACGAATATATTCCGTGGCCCCGATATCCAGGCCATAAGTAGGATGAGACGCCACAAGGAGGTCCGGGAGATCCACAAGCTCTCTGCCGATTATCAATTTTTGAATATTCCCCCCGGAAAGGTTTTTAATCTGTGTCTTGATAGACGGCGTATCGACTTTGTAATGTGACACGATGTCCTTTGCATGATCCTGGATATGGTCATGATCCAGAAAAAAGACCCGGGAAAAAGGTTTTGTATGATGTTTCTTTAAAATCGCATTCTCATAAATAAACATATTCGGGACAATACCAAAGCGCATTCTTTCTTCCGGAACATGAGTAATCCCCTTGCTGTTCACCACACGGGCAGAGAGATTGGTAATATCCGATCCTTTTAAAATAACAGATCCCGACTTTACTTTTCGCAAACCCGTGATCCCTTCCACAACCTCCCGCTGTCCATTCCCTGAAACCCCTGCGATCCCGAATATTTCATTTTTGTGCACGGAAAAACTCACATCATGAACAACCGGATTTCCCCGGTCTCCTGTGACCGTCAGATTTTTTATGGTTAAAATTTCTTCACCGGGATCAAGGTTTTTCTTATCAAAGGACAACATCACTTCCCGGCCGATCATCAACCTTGCCAGATCTTCTTTGGTGACAGCGTTCATTTCCGCTCTGCCGGTGACTTCACCTTTCCGCAAAACAAGGACATGGCCGCAAATTTCCTGTACTTCGTCGAGCTTGTGACTGATATAAATAACCGAGCGCCCGTCTTCCGTCATACGATTGATTATTTTAAAAAGTTCTTCTGTCTCACCCGGCGTGAGCACGGAGGTCGGTTCGTCCATAATAAGAAGATATGCCTCCTTAAAAAGGGCTTTCAGGATCTCGACTTTCTGTTGTTCTCCCGCGGAAAGTTCCCATATTTTCTTATCCGGATCAAGATGAAACCCGTATTTTTCACAAAACATGAGAATACGATCTCTCATAGTCCGTAATGGAAAAAAGAAGGGAATTCGTTTATCCCCAAGAACAAGATTCTCAAGGACCGTATGATTGTCAATAAGCATAAAATGCTGATGCACCATCCCGATGCCATGGGCCATGCTGTCTTTGGGGGACCGGATAGCAACTTCTTTACGATTGATAAAAATGCGTCCTGAATCCGGGGTAGAGAGCCCATAGAGAATATTCATAAGGGTCGTCTTCCCCGCCCCGTTTTCTCCCAGGAGTCCGAGGACCTCTCCCGAGGATACGGAAAGGTTAATATTATGATTAGCTGTGAGGGTTCCGAAGGTTTTTGTAATATTCTCCATCCGCAACGAGGTAAAGATTTCAGATGGGGTTGATGTGGTCATTCCCATAGAATGAGAATACAAGAATGAAAGGTTCTTGACAATACGTAAAAACCTTTAAATGGATATATATAGATTTGAAATATACAGATACTGACAATTTTTAAAATTGTCAGTATCACCAATTGTAGTAAATTTGTCATTTCCTTTTGCTATAAGCAGTTAAAGACACTCGTCTGCTGCCGGGAGAGGACAAACCATAAACAGTTTTAAATTCTTGTGTATTCTCTTATGTTTTCACCATCATCAATGGTGAGGGTATCGCCATCTACACTGTACGTTACCGTGACAACGGGTTCTAAATACATGTCATCCAATATGGATTCCCATTCCGGATCGCCATCCTCTACCCATACCAAATTTTCTCCATCTGAATATGCTAAAGCTGTGAATGTTACGACCATAGATGAATCGGTGGCCTCTAAATTGCCACGCTGTCCCATAAAATCCACAAAGCCACTTCCCGAATCCATCTCCAGGATCATCTCAAAAGACTCCTCTTCCATGTACAATGTCATGCGTACGGAATTTCCTGAAGTGGGATCTATCTGTTCGTACCGCCATGTACCGACATAATCGGGTTCAGCTAAAAAACAGGAATTAAGTAAAAATAATAAAATAAAAAGTGTAAAATAAATTATTTTTCTTTTCATTATTGAATCCTCCCTTATATTATTACCAGTTTAATACCACCGATGTAAATCCAGGACATAATCCCCTTTACTCACTCCACGATAGAATATACCACGTTACAACAATTTTTCAATGTAATTTTTTTTAGCAAAGAAAATATAAA
>JAFGRV010000453.1 GCA_016934975.1 Spirochaetales bacterium
AGTATAGCCTCCCACCATGGTAAGATGTGGTATCCGGACAATAAATGCCCCGGACCCGCCTTTTCCCGAATATGTTCCCCGGGCAACATGAATCACATCTCCCCGGAGGGCTTTATCCATGGCTTTCCATAAAACATTGTAGGGTGAGGCTTTTGTGCCGTCTCCCGATGGTCCGGGGCGCACGTATAAATCCGCGGAAAAGCTGAAGGTTGAAAGCCATAAAAAAACCCAGACCAGGCAGAACAGACCATAATGTTTTTGATAACTAGCCATGATACTACTCCTTTTTAATGCGGATGATTCCTGCTGTAAATTGATGACAGCAGCCGCCTTGTTTTTTTTCACGAACCTCTTCTCATAAAAGTATAGTGAATGGCGGAGGAATTTTTCAAGGGAAGAGGGATATCATTTCTTTTATACTTACGGATTTCCCCCTCGATATAGTGGAAAACCCCACACTCTTCACCTATAATTAAAGAAGATATCATGACGCAGTATATGCCCGAACTCATAACTATAGCTTCACTATTAATCCTGGGGGCGCTTTATGCTATTATTCGGAATAATAGCGAAAAGCAGGTTTGCAAGAAATCCAAAGTTTTCATCACCGCAACCTCGTAATAGAATAATTATTTGGGTTGCGGGCGTAGCCTGCGTAATGATCGAATATTTCATTTTTCTTACTAAAAGATGTGCTCTCAAATAATAAGGAGTATAAAACATGAAAAATAATCTATTCTTTCTTATTATACTAACGTGTATTATTTTTACATCAACGAACTGTTCACACCTGACAAAGAACGATCTCCAAAAAGACAGAGCGGTAGTGGCAGGTATCGGCAATGATTGCTTTGCAATGAATCTATCGTCATCATATGTGTTATGGTTAGCTGGCAGCTGCGGTGGTGGAATGTCGGGGATTCCGGTTTATAAAGATGATTTGCTTTTTGTGAGTCAAATCGGGGAGGATGACCTTCCATTATTTATACAGCATAAAAATGAAAATGAGACTCCCGCTTATTACACCTATGCAAAGATTCAGAATCATGATTATTTGTATACCTGTGACAATTCAATTATACAAATTAATTTCGAGAATAAACCGGAAATCTGGGGATGGCTCGAAAATGCAGCCAAAAAAGAAATCGAAACTATTAAGACTTTGACATTTTCCCGGGATATTGAACCATCCTATTTCCCCCTGCTGAAAAAAATAGCAAAAATAAATCATCATCCCGGTATATTTGTCCGGAATCCGTGGGAATTGATGCATATATTACCGATGTTTCAGCCGGAATGGTTATTTATAGAAGAATGGAAATTTTCTCCTGATAAAAAAGCATCAGAGGAAGAACTGTTGGAACTGCTAAAAAAACAAAGAAAGCTGAAAACATTTTGTTATATGTCCGAAACAAAAGAGTTTGTTCCTCATTATAAAATACTTTCTGCCTTACCTTCCTTAAAAAACCTTATACTTACTTCTTCCGCATTTAACGAGGCGGCACAACCAGAACTCCCGGAAAGCTTAATAAACCTTGAAGAGATACTTATTTACAACAAGTCCGGTGAAAAAATTAATAATATATCAACTATCAAAAAGCTGACAAATCTAAAAAAAATCAGAATCATCGGAGCCACGATAGAAGAAAGTCCGGATGAGCTTTCTACAATTCCAAACCTCACGACACTTTCTTTTGCAGGAACAAAAGTAAAGAATATTCAGAGTATTATAAAGATGATCCCTTCGTTATTGTGGTTTTCCTTCCCGGAAAATATCAGTCAGAAGGATTTTGAACTTTTTATTACATCCAATCCCCGGCTTGAATATTGTGAATTTTTCGGCTGTGAAGATATAAAAGATTTATCTCCTCTCATGAATTTAAGTAATCTAAAAGGTCTTATGCTCATTGATATGAAGATTAATGATTATTCTCCTCTTTACAATTTAAAAGATCCGGATTTTATTGTCCTTCCGGAAAAATTTTTCAAGGAAGACTATGATACAAGAAGAGAAGAATTTCAAAAGGAGCTTCAGGATTCGAAGCTTATCTGCGGAACACCCTTTTGTCTTGGGTCAGGATGGATAATCGTAATCCCTTTTATCATAGTGCTATGCCTTGTAATAATTGTATATTCTAAAAAACGCAAAAAGTACACAAAAGAGAATTCAATCATTGAAAAATAATAACAAGTTGATATTTTTTGAGTTTTGTCTGTTAACCATCTTCATGGGTATATTCGGTTTATTTATTCATTCTATTTTTCCGTTTACATTGATATCTATTTCCGGACTCACTCTTGTATGTCTTATTATTATTTACCGGCTTATTAAAAATGCCGATACGTCATTACTTTCACTTATTGCATTTTTTGGTATAAAGCCATTTATAAAAAAAATGGTTCTGCCTCTCCTGCTCTCTATTTTCATTGGATTTGCTTTTGCCGCTGCACTAAGACTTGTCAATAATAGTACATTCTTTCCCCAAACCTTCACTCTGTTTGCTCTCGGCATTGCCCCCCTTATTGGTATGAGCGAAGAACTCCTTTTCAGGGGATATATACAAAACCGGTTATATGAGATAAGCGGTCCGGGTGCAATTATTCTTGCAGCTTTTTCTCATACGATTTATAAATGTTCCCTTATGGTCTTGCCCTCTTTATTTCAAAAGGGAGATATCATCTATCTTGGGCTGTGGACATTCATCGGCGGTATTTTCTTCGGTATACTCTCAAGAAAATCGGGAACTGTATACCCCGCATTAGCCGGTCATGCAGTGTTCGATATTATTGTCTACAGTGCCTGTGAGACTGCGCCCTGGTGGGTATGGTGAAAGTACGGAGAAATCGTTGCCCGGAATAAGGAAACTATAACCGGAAGTTATGTTCTTAAACATACAAATACGACATGGAAAATCACCAAAAAAATGAAGTATATTATTGATAAAATTGTTAATCCAAACTAAACTCCATATAAATAATATGAAAAATAGCTTTTACAAAAATTTGGAATATATAACCTTTTCACTTTATTTAAGGAGTATATATGAATACAAATGTCATTATTACAGCATCCGATATAAAATATGGTGATTTCTTAATAGATCACTGGTACAAATCCCTGAAAGAAAACTGTGATCTCTCGAATATAGATGTTTTTGTCATCGATTATGGCCTATCCACGGCACAAAAGTTTTATCTCGAACATAATGGGGTGAAGGTGTTTAAAGGGGAAAAAGATGGCCATGTTGTTATCATCAGATTCAGGGAAATGAAAGAAATTTTATCCGGATATGACTATGATCAGGTTCTCTTATGCGACAGCGGGGATATTATTTTCCAACAGGATATCTCCCCTTTATTTTCCCAAAACAAAGAACAATTCAGGGCTGCGGAAGAAGATATCAAATCTCCTTTTTCGGTTTTTATTAAAGATGAATTTTTTGATACTGATATGAAAAAAAAATTAACCGAGTGTCTCATCAGCAATAAAACAATTAATGCGGGATTTTTCTTAGGACCGGGAAAAAAGATGAAATCTCTCTGCGAACAAATGCTGAGTTTATTAAAAACATATAAAAAATTCGGTCCGGATCAGATCGTGGTAAATTATGTCTTACATGAAGAGGGTTTTGTTCCCCTGGAAAGCGGATATAATTTTGTGATTGCAACTGCCCGGGAATTTATAGAAATTAAAAACGGAATTTTTTATCTGGAAAACGGGGAAAAAATCCCTGTTGTTCATAATGCAGGGAATATTAATTTATTCCGGGTTATAGAAAATTTCGGGTATGGCAAAAATTGTAATATTTTAAAAAAAGATAAGTATTACGCATTAAAAGCCCTGAATAAATCAAGTGACAGTTTTTATAAAGCACAAGATGAAATCCAGAAGAGAAGAAAAAAAATATCGGGTTTTCTCCTGAAAGCCATAGGAAAGTTAACGAAAAAATACGCAAAATCGAAACATATTATTTATGAGGAACTGAAAGAATTTATAAAAGAATAAAAAATGAATAGTTCATTTCCCTCTTACTTCAGATAAATTTGAACAAAAGGGAAGAATGAGGCGGCATATGGCTGAAAGAAATAACATTATCCGAAGGGATTTTTATTCTCTCTTCTGTCCAGACATCATGTAAAAAGGTATATTTTTTCTCTATAAAAGAATACATATTTAAATCAATTACCTTTGTCAAAGAATGATTTTTCATGTTGAATATGCCCAGATATCCCGCTGTGTTAAAAATGACTTCCGGTACTGCATTTTCCATAAGATCCGGAACAATTGACTTCCCCTGAAAACATTCATGACTTAATTTGACGGCTGTTTTTATCTCATCGAACGAAATATCCGGTAATTCCTCCAGATTATCACTGATAAAAAAAGTCCCCCCGGTTATAATCGCCGCATTAATCTGAGATAACCGTTCATGCCCGTTTAGTTTTGTTTTCGTGTATCGCATCATGATACAATCAGGATCGTTTATCCAGAGATGACGATTCATCATACTTCGCACAAAATTATTCCGTATAGAATTATGCACTCCTGCCATTGATCCGGTCCGGAGAATAATCCCGATTATTTTATACCATTGTGATGATGTATCCGGACCGATCCTCATCGAATGAACAAGCCCTATCCCCGGTGTCAAAGGCATACCGCAACCATTTATAAAGACATCCTCCCCCGCCGCCATTTTAATCACCTTAAGACCATACTTCATAATTTCGGCCCTGGATAACAAGAGATTATTATGAGTCCCCTGACGAAGGCAGGCACAATACATGAAATCGAGTTTCAAGTAAGTAAATCCCCATTCACGGACAATTGTCGTAATCACTTTGCTTATATATTCCTCGAACCGGGGATTTGTAATATCAAGCCCGTAATAAACCCGTCCCGGCCAGTTTACATTGAAACCACCCACAAGAGGCATCCCATATTCATTCCTGAGGATATATTCGGGATGATCTTTTACAAGCCGGGACTTTCTATCTGCCGTAAAGGGGGCGATCCAGATACCGGGCCTGTAGCCCTTTCGCTTAATAGCATCAGTCAATTCTCTCATCCTGTTTCTAAATGAACCTTTCAGATCGAACCAGTCCCCGACCATCCGCTGATACCCGTCATCAACCTGAATAACATCAACCGGAACTTTTTTATGGTGAAGAATTTTCAGGTTCTTGATTATCTTTTCAAATGAAATATTATTATAATAATAATACCATGACGACCAGCCGGTAACATTCTTTTCCGGAAGCGACAGTGTTAATGTTGATTTTATATAGCGGAAATAATTCTCAAGGAGATCTTCCGTCTTGCCCCTGGCGATGATAATGCTGTCAAGTTCTACAACTTCACCGGGACGTATCATTTTCCTCCCGAAATCATACACTAATTCGAAATAATTCCTTTTATTTCCCAACGGGTGAACAATAAAACGGATATAAAAAAACTGATTAAAGGGAGGACCCTGGCCGGCAAAGAAAGATCCTTTTCCCGAGAGATCACTGATAACCGTATACATTTCACTCGATAAATTCCCCGGGTTGTTAGAAGGCAGATTCGCCATATTGCTCGATACAAGCGACACGACCTGGAGCCAGGGCCGCAGGGGTTTATCCCAAAGCCTGTAACTTCTCGATAATGACCAGGACTGATACCCATTTCTATAGAAAGAAATGTCTCCTGTTTTAAATCCCTTTAAGAATTTGTCCAGTCCATTCTCCGCGGGAAAAACCAGGCGAGTAATACGCAAACTCGAACCGGAAATATTTTTAAGTTTAAATTGCAACAGGGATCCGAACCCTGATGAATTTTGCCAGATACCTTTCAGATCCACAAATTCATTGCGATAATGAATACAATACCTGTCTTCTGACTTTTGCCTTATAAGTGGATATATTTCCCGCTTAATACCGTATTTAACTTGTATAGCAGGATTAATATCAACTTCATTCCAGAGAATTCCTTTATTCATCAATTTACCGTAAACCGGCGTACCTCCATTATCATGTTACTATACATGTAACTCGTTGAATAAATCAATAGAGTAAAAAACAGATATTCAAAGGAATTAATGCAATTCTCTTTTCCATTTAAATAATCTTACCTTTAGATTCTCCACATACCGGGCACCTATGCTATTATGCCGCATATTCTTGTTTTTTAACAAGAATATGCGGCATAATAGCGAAACGCAGGTTCGCGGGAAATCAAAAATTTCCACAACGGCAACTTTGTAATAGATTAATTATGTGGGTTGCGGGCGCAGCCTGCGTAATGATAAGAAAGGCCCAATAATCCGGTTCGTACTTTATATAAAGCGAAAATCTTTTCTGGAAAGGAAACCGGCGATACCACGCAAAAATTATATGATGATCTCAGCGATCCAATAGCTCTCTTATTTTTTCCGTAAATTCCTTACGGCTGAAAGGTTTTGAAATAAATCCTGCAATTCCCGATGTAAGAGCCTTTTGTATGTTTTCACTGACCATATATCCGGAAATAAGTAATGCAATAATACCGGGATTTATTTCCTTCATTTTTAAAAATGTTTCATGACCATTCATTACAGGCATGATCATATCAAGGATAACAATATCTGTTTTATCCCAATTTTTTGAGTAATATTCCAGGGCTTTTTCACCATTCTCACTGAGAGTTATTGTATACCCAAGCTGAGTGAGTATAATCTCCACAGATTCCCGGATCGATTGCTCATCATCGACAAATAATATATGTGCTTCCCCTTCTCTTTTTTCATTAATTTTCAATGGCATCTCTCTGCTTTTTTCCTCTTTATATAATGAGGGCAGATAAATCTTTACGGAAGATCCTTTTCCCGGGTGACTGTCCAACCGGATAGCTCCATTATGATTCTTCACCGTACCATATACCGCGGCCATCCCCATTCCTGTTCCTTTTCCTTTTTCTTTGGTGGTAAAAAAGGGTTCAAAAATATGATCCATAATATCCTTGCTCATTCCAATCCCCGTATCATGGATCGTAATTAAGATTAATTCACTCTGTTCCTGGTTCAGGCACATTTCATTTTCCAAGGTTTCATCTAAGTTCACATTTTCAGTAATAAAAGAAATTGTTCCTCCATCAGGCAAGGCATCACGGGAATTAAGGGCGATATTAAGAAGTGCATTCTGAATTTGGGAAGGATCCCCGGAGACAAAATGAGACCTGGCAAGGAACTTTTTTTCTATATTAATCTTTTTATCGATACTATGATGAAGAATATTAATAATCTCCATGATTATCGAATGGATATCAATATCAATCGATTGATATTTCCCTTTTCTGGAAAACGCAAGCAATTGTGATGTCAGATTGGAGGAATGATTTATGCAACTCATCATATTCCGGATGTATGCGGAAAGGACGGGATCTTCGGCAACAGCGGAACCTATCAATTCGGCATAGGTTAATATCCCGGCAAGCTGGTTATTAAAATCGTGAGCTATTCCCCCTGATAACTGACCGATAGCCTGCATCTTTTCCGACTGACGCAGTTGCTCTTCCATCAGCTTACTTTCGGTAATATCGGAAAAAAGCCCATAGGCGTACCAAACACCCTTCTTCTCAAAAGTGTTCACCGCCCTGTCATGAATCCATATCCATTCATTATCTTTCCGCCGGATTCTGTATTCAATATCAAAGAAACCGTTGTTTATAAACAATTGTTTCCACATAACCGTCACTTTTTCCAGATCCTCGGGATGTATCCTGTCAAACCAGTAGAGTGTGTTGTTCTTGCATATCTCTTCCGGGGAAAAACCAAAATAATCAATCACATTTTCACTCATAAACACCGTATTCCCATTTCTTTTGCTGATCCAGGTAACATAAGGAATATTATGAAGAAGCAAATGATATCGTTCCTCACTCTTTTTTAAAGCAGATTCAGCTTTTGCATGGGCAAGATAACTCCCGATCATACCTCCGATAGACTCGATAATATTACGGCTGGAAGCGGGTATTTCAGCATGTGTATGAGAAGCCATATTCAGGACAGCAATGACCACATTATCATGTTTTACAGGGATCACTGCCAGGACTTTCAGACCTTCCTTGCGGCGGACATCATCGACAGGGAAGCCGGACTCCACGTATGTTTTATAGAGAGGTTCTCCATCTAATACAAATTGACTCTGGGGTGCATCAGCATCAAAATGGGCAACACTCCTGATAAATTCCTCACCTAAGCCCAGATAAGCAATCAAATCAAGTTCACCGGTTTCCTGATCACGGAGATACACTCCACCTGAATCAAGGGCTTCAATCTGTATCATATCTTTCAGAAGTTGAAAACAAATATCCTTTAATGTAACAAATTTACTGAAATTTATACTGATGTCACGTTGGATACGAAGAAGTTCCTCTGCTTTCTTCTGTTCCGTAATATCAAAGAGAGAAACAAGGATATGTGACCAGGTATCTTCATATTCAACGGGAATTACCAATTTTACGGATACAAAAACCTCTTTACCGGTAAAGGTTCTTATGACACTTTCGAATCCGGAAGGATTTTCTTCATTATTCAGGTTGATAACTTGTTCTATGAATCCGGAGCGGGATTCTTGTGCAAATGTAACGACAAAATTCGTTTGAAAATCTTCCTCTGATTCTGCTTCATACAATAAAAATGCCGCTTTATTAATGGATTTTATTCTTATTTTATCTATACACAATTGAATGCTTTCAGGATGGTCATTAAAAAATTGTTTAAAATCTTTAACACCTTTGGCTTTTTCACTCTCAATCACATCTTTTATCGCGGAAAAATCAACTTCCAGGATCGAAACCGGGGCATTTTCAAATAAATTCCTGGCTTTTTCCTCACTTTTTTCCAGTTCGATAATTCTTTTTTCCAATTCTTTTATTTTATCCAAAAAATCCGGATTAATCACGTAAACAACCTCTATTAGTTTTTCGTCATAACACTCTGCGATACCGTACGCTTTATTACCTATAATGCTAATACAAATCCGGATAAAAATCCAATTAAATCTCGGGAACAAGATAATTCAGGCTGTCCAATAACTCCATTTTATAGTGGACGGATGTTATTGACCAGCTTTGCTTAGTCTTTGTACTCAAAGGAGGTTGCGGGACAACCTCCTTTCTTTACTACTGTGCTGAATTGTAGGCAAGAGGATCATAAGGAGATCCCGCGGGGAATAATCTGGCGGATAATTCTTTATCGAGCATAATAAGCCCCTCTTTGGAATTACCAATCAGTCTCATTTGTTCACAAATTTTAGACGTATTTACTTCTTCTTCTATCTGTTCAGTAATAAACCAGTTTAGCAGCGGTTCTGCTGCATAATCACTTGCTTCACGGGCGGCTTTCATCAGATTATTAATTTTGCTTGTAATAAATTGTTCGTGTTTATAAGCATCTTCCCATGCTTCAAGGGGAGAAGACCAGGTTGTTTTAAGCTGCTTAAGATCGAGTAACGTTACTTTCCCTCCCCTGTCAAGAATATGATCAAAAAACTTCATCCCATGAATCGTCTCTTCATGTACCTGGGACCTCATCCAATGAGCCATACCATCAAGGTTGATAGAATGAAAATATGCAGCCATTGAATGGTAAATATATGCGGATTCCAATTCATTCTTAATTTGTTCATTCATAAGGGTCAATACTTTTTCCGGTATCATAATAGCCTCCTTAAACTTTATAAAATGATGTTGAAAATAACAACATTATCAAACATTATCAAAATAGTACACTATTTAAATATAATCAGCAATAATAAATCATACAAATATAATAAAATATAACCGGAGGAATGTGTCAGAATGTGAACAAACGGAAAAATGCTTGACAGGGGGAAATTCCATAACTATACTGACAGACAATTGTATTGCTATTTCAATTAAGGAAAACCGATGAAGACAAAAGCTATTCTTTTAATGACCGTGTGTATTCTTGTTTCAACACAGATGTTTGCCGGTGAAAATCTCATAAAAAACCCCGGGATGGAGAGCATGTCACATGGAAAGCCGGATAACTGGGACACCTGGGAATTCAACGAATCCGATGCAAAATACAGCATAGAGTCCGGAGCAGCCCGTGAAGGAAACAGATACGGAGTAATACGGTGTAACAAGGAAAATGACGCACGATTTATACAGGAAGTAGACGTAAAAGAGAACAAAATCTACAGAATTTCCTGCTGGGTAAAAACTGAAAATGTGGGAACGAAGGTTCTTGGAGCAAATATCTCGATTTTAAACAGCGTATATACATCCGCCGGAGTAACCGGTACAACTCCTGATTGGAAATATATTGAAATGTATATACGGATTGCACCCAAAGTGAAAAAAGTAATTGTATCCCTCGGATTAGGCGGATACTGGAATATAAATTCAGGAATTGCCTTTTTTGATGATATCCGGATGGAAGAAACAAAAGATGTACCCGCGGGGATTGAAACAGCATATATCACCCCAAAAGATGCGGGGAAAGAAGAAAACACAGAGGAGCATACCGGCACATCGCCTGCATCTGTCAACCTGAATCCGGTAATCATGCCAATCATTATTATCGTCCTGGTAATCGGATTAATTGGGATCGGGATCTTTGTGGTTATAAAATTCAACCTTTTCCCCAAAATTACGGGTTTTATAAGGACATGGTTATCCGACACCTTTCCCCCTCCCCCGCCGGAAACCGGAGGAATAAAGAAAGTGTTGTACTCTCCTTATTTGAAAGCAGCAACGATCCTCATACTCATCATTGCCTTTGGTCTTCCTTTTTTCCTCGATATATCCACATCATTAAAAAACGAGCCCTGGGCGGGAAACGAGAATCATTATGTTCACCTTGCCAAAGCAATACTTGACGGGAGAATCGATATTCCCTACAAACTCCATGACGTGGCAATATATAATGGTAAATACTATGTTATTTATCCACCCTTTCCCGTAATATTAGTACTCCCTTTTGTTGCACTTTTTGGAATCAAATTGAAGGTAACAATTATCGGGATCGCCCTCGCTTTCATCAGTTGTATTCTCTTATACCGGATACTCGGTATGGTCAATATCGATAAAAAAAACAGATCGTGGATTCTTCTCGCGTTTTTTCTCGGCACGGGATACTGGTTATGTCTCCGGAATAGTATGGGAGTTGCCTGGTTTGCTCATGTGGTTTCCGTATTTGCCGTTCTTCTCACGATTCATGAAGTTTTGGGAAGGGGAAACGGCTTCCTCACGGGACTTTTTCTTGGGATGGCTTTTCTTTCACGCCAGTTGTCGATATTTTTTGCCCTCTTCTTTATCGTTGCTCTCTGGAATCATCAAAAGCGGAAATCCACGAAAAATAAAATCTTTCATGCGGCAGGTTTCCTGGGAGTACTCGGATTAAGTGTCATTATCTATCTTATTTATAATTACATCCGGTTTGGTAACATATTTGATACAGGATATACGTACCTCGAATTGGGCGGTTTTATGGCAGACCGGGCAAATAAATACGGTCAGTTCAGTATCCATCATATACCATTTAATTTTGTCTATATGTTTATCCAGGGTTTTCATATCAATTACGGCGACTGGCCCTCATGGGTAACCAGTGTTCATGAATGGTGGCCTGTGGATGCCTTCGGGACCGCACTCACCTTTGCCAGCCCTTTTATTTTTTACGCTATCTGGGCCAAATGGAAAAAAAGTCTCCTCATATCTGCCTGGGCATCTATAATTATTATCTGTACAGGTACCCTGATGTACTACAATAATGGCTGGGTCCAGTACAATACCCAGCGTTTTAGCCTGGATTTTCTCCCGCTCCTTATGGTTATCATAGCTCTTGGAATTCAACATGGAAAAAAACCCTTCTGGAAAGCATTAATCCTTTTCTCAGTAGCCTTAAATGCCCTGACAATGCTCATAATACCAGCTGCCGGTTAATGTTTTGGAAATTTAATGAAAGAGTGATTCTTTTATAATTATTATTCATGAGTGAGAGGTAAATAGTTGCCACTGTTAAAAATATTTATTATCTTTATTATACATTCATCATTAACACACCAGGTTGAGCGATGAATGTATAATAAGGACTATTATTATACACAACTTAAATTGACGCATGTATTACAGATATAAAAAATTACAGACAGAATAAGGATATTTATCTGCATTTTTTTA
>JAFGRV010000454.1 GCA_016934975.1 Spirochaetales bacterium
CACCGCGTTAAAATACACACTTATAGGATAAACAATAAACACATCAGCTATATCATAATTAAAGGTAAGCCATCCTTTTAATACAGGTTGATTCCCTGTTCCATCATAATAAATCTTTAGTCTGTCAACATCTTCAATTTCCGGATATTTTGTTCCGACATCCAAAACCGCTTCTCCCTTATTGATGTCTTTGGTATATGAAATTTGCATATATTTATTTTCTGCAACCGCAGTTTCCCCTGTATAGAACTCGATTATTGTTTCATATTCCCTCTCCGGTTCCGTGGTAATCACAACAAGTTCTCCATCAGAGACAAATTCTCCACTTTCAGGTATCGGGTTATCATTTAATCCGGCAATAATTAAACTGACAAAATCAACTCCCCATTGAGCAAATCCAAGTCCTGCACGAAATGGTTCAAAAACATTTTGTGCATCCCCTCGGGTAACCCTGCCCGGAACTTCCGTGGATATAAGGGAATCGGGGATAGAAAACTCAGGCCCGGGAATACCTTCAAATTCCGATTCCGGTTCCGGTTTCGAAATATCACACGCCGAAGTAGTAAAAAGAATGATTATTACGCCTATTAAAAATAAGTTACCTTTGTGCATAGTAGTCCTCCTTGTATGCATAGTACTTCCGAGTATTTTTTTACTAGATTATCAGCTTTTTTGAATTATTCTAAAGATACTCTTTTATCGTAAAATAGTTAACCATTTATAAATATAATGTAAAAGTCAATAAAGTTCTAATTATTCTGAGACTTCGTCTAATTAAATGAGAGATGTATTTATTGGTATGTTGATTATTTAAGAAAAAATTCCCTTGATTCAAGCAACTTTAGAATTATCCCGATAAATGTATCATGAATGATCACCATAATCTCAATAAACAATATATAAACAATAATGCTTCACTCCCATACAGTGTCACTATATCAGAAGTTGTTAATGCTGTGAGTGAAACATATCGACTTTTAAATGGAGTTAATAATTTTTTATCTACTAATTCTTTTGACAAACTAGAATTCTTACTTTTAGGAAATTCTCTGTCAGGTATTATTTCAGAATTTCTAGTAAAAAATCTTGCAAAATGCTCTGAAAGATTAATTGTAAATGAACGAATTGGAGGACATCCAGATCTCTTACCTATTGGGATCTACAAAACAAACAATGTTTTAAAAGGAGAAGAAGGAATTGAAGTTCCATTTCAATTTGTGGAAATATTGTGTGCAAAATTAGAAAAAAGTGATTGGTCATTCTCTGACAGAAAAGGTACATCTCGGCGAACTCCAACAGCTTCTATAACAACAACTGGTGTAGAAAAATTACGAAATAATTTTATCTATCGTATTCCAGAAATCGGTGTCGGAAAACATAAAAATATACTTGCATAATCTCTGAAAAATTAGTATCGCGATTTTATTCTATAGTCGCCTTATAGTTAATCAGTTTAGGTATAGATTCTTCTGCTAACCTGAAATAGTCTTTGTCAATTTCGAGTCCAATACTCTCATAACCTAAATATTCAGCCGCTGCTATTGTTGATCCTCCACCCATAAAAGGATCAAGAATAATGCCCTCGGAAAGAGGTAATGCTGATCGAACAATTTGTCTCATAAAATCTTGAGGTTTAAGTGATGGATGTGGACATAAAACTTTTTCTTTTCTATTGGTTGGAGCACTTTTAATTACATCAAAAAATGGCTGGTGTTCCGAAATCCTACGAAGACCACCTGTTCTCCATTTTCGTAAATTATCTTGTACTCTTCCCTCAAGAGGTTTTCTAAAAAGACCCCAAGGCTCCCAACAAGATCTTGGCATCACTGATATACCTGAAAATTCTTCATGTGCATTTTTGGGACGATCACCACCACGCAAGGTTTGGACAAGTCTAATTATCTCGCCGCGTTTTTCGAAACCTTTTCTTTCAATAGCAGAATAGAGTAGATGTGATAATAATGGATTTGATGCAATAAAAATGTGTCCACCCGGTACAAGAATTTTAAAAGCTGCTGCAGCAAAATCTGCAAAGAAATTAACAAATGCATTTTTGTCTCCTTCGCTTAAAATTGAGAATCTTGGTAATGGGCTTCTTTTTGCTCCCCCTAAACTCGGAGGAATTCGCCATACTCCACCCTTGTTCCCATTTCTAAGTTTTGCGAGTTCTTTCATAGAATACTCTTTTATACCATATGGAGGATCAGTTACGATTGCGTGAATAGAGTTTTCTTTACGTAAATACATCCATTCTAAAGCATCAATATTGTATATTTGTCTTTTTACAGAATAAGATGATTCTTTTTCTCTTACAAAACTATTACTATTATCACAATAATAGTTTAAATATGAAATATCATTAACTGATTTTAACCCTAATTTATGAATTAACTTTATAGAATTTTCTGAAATATTATCTCTGGTTGATATCAAAAGATTATAATCTAAAGAGAACTTTTTTGCATATTTTTTGATTATAGAATTATTTGGCTTCCGTTCATTATTCTCTATTTTCGAAATATATGATTTAGATAAACCAAACTCTTTTGATACAGAAACAATAGAATGATTTTCACGCAGACGTAGTTGTCTTAATATATTTCCAATCTCCATAATTACATAGTAACGTAGTTGACAGAATATGTCAACTACGTTATTCTAAGTACTTCTTCAAGAATCAATTATAACTATAACAATTATGAACATCTTACTTATTGAATCCCCTCTAATTCCTTCGTTTCCGTTTATCAATTTCCTGCTGCACCTGAATACAAAAGAGAGCATAGGGTAATGCCTCAAGCCGCTCTTTTGATATCAACTTGCCTGTTTTTAAACATCTCCCGTAATTTCCGTTTTTTATGCGTGATAATGCGGATAAAATCAATTGAAGCTTCTTTTTATCATTCGCGCTTATTTTATCAAGAATTTCAATGTCCGTGTCATCACTGGCAAGTTCCGCGATATCCTTGGGATTTCTTTGAGTCTCCAGAATTTCCAATACTTCACTATTTTCCTGAATTAAATTCCGGATAATTTCCTGCTTCATCTCCAGGAGCCGCTTCTCCATCTGTTCAATAAATTTCGCATCCATTTTCCGGGAATCCTCCAACCACACGATTTCAAGGAATAATATAATAAATACGAACTCAATATTCCAAGTTTTCTCATATAAATAATTTTTATTTTTAAGATTTTCTGACACAATCCTGCCACATATTACCCTATAAACACCTTATTCCTGCCCATGGATTGACATATTCCTGTGGTAGTTTCTTTCATAGACAATCTATAAAAAAGGAGATGCTTATGAATGCAACACTGATAGTAAAGGTCAAGCAGACACGATATATGATTTTTCTATTAATTTTTCTTTTAAATCTATTCATCATCGGTTCTTTATCTGCACAGACTCATGACGGGATTAATCCTGACGAAATTGAGGGGGGTTCTTTCTTTCTCATTGATCAAAATGCCGGCAACCCTGTCAAATCCATTACATTAAAAACCGATGTATCCATACATGTGACGGGAATCATTCTCCGGGCAAAAGTAAATCAATATTTTATCAATCAGTCTGATGCGTGGATGGAGGGTGTGTATATGTTTCCTCTCCCTGAAATGGCAGCCGTGGATACTCTCACGATAAAAATCGGTGAACGGATTATCAAAGGCGAGATAAAGGAAAAACAGGAGGCAAAACAACTCTACGAAGAAGCGAAAGAAGCAGGTAAAAAAGCATCATTACTCGAAGAAGAACGGCCGAATATGTTTACTGTATCTGTCGCAAATATCGGACCCAAAGAGACAATTGTCGTATCAATCGAATATCAGCAATCCATTGAATATGATAACGGAAAGTACAGTCTCTCCTTTCCCACGGTTATCGGACCACGGTATATTCCCCTTTCCATGGCCGGGACCGGGACTCATGATCAGGTTGATGAGGACTCCGGAATACAACCGGACATGGCCGCACTATCAGCCCCGATAGATACAACAAATACAACGGATTATCCCGTGAGGCTGCGGATCCATCTCGATCCCGGATTCGCGATTTCCCATATCGAAAGTCCATACTTACCGGTAACCGTTGAAAAAGGAGATGGTCATGCTTACCTGATTTACCCTGAAAATGAGGGTGTCGCAAAAAAACGCGACTTCCTGTTAACCTGGCAGCCTGCGGACCGGGATAAAACCTATACTGCGGTTTTTCATGAAGAGGTTGATGGAGAGCTCTATAGCCTTGTTATGATTCATCCCCAGGCCCCGGATACAATAAAAAAACCATTCTATTCCCGGGAGGTTATCATCATTATTGATACCTCCGGGTCCATGCAGGGGGAATCCATAACCCAGGCGAAAAAGGCCTTGTTCTTTGCCCTGGACCAACTCGGGCCGGATGACCGGTTCAATATTATCGAGTTCAATTCACAAACACGATCCCTTTTTGAGCGTAGCACCGGGGTAAATTATCAGACAATCGCGGAAGCAAAATCCTTTGTGAATCTCCTGAATGCCGACGGCGGAACAGAGATGTACCCTGCGTTGGTAAAAGCACTTAACGGCAACCGTGATCCGGACCGGCTTTTCCAGGTTATTTTTATTACAGATGGTTGTGTCGGGAATGAGTCAGAGCTTTTTACCTATATAAAAGCAAGTATTGGCAACGGAAGGCTCTTTACCGTTGGAATCGGCTCTGCGCCAAACCATTACTTTATGCGAAAGGCCGCTCTCATAGGACGCGGGACCTTTGACTATATAGGCAAAACATCCGAGGTTTCTCAAAAAATGGACCTGTTATTTCGTAAAATAGCCAATCCCGTACTCACCGATATTTCCATTTCATGGTCCAATTCTTCCGCGGAAGTCTTCCCGAATCCTGTCCCCGATGTCTACGCCGGTGAACCCCTTACTATTTGTACGAAATCGTATCTTGACGCGGGAAATCTTGAGGTTTCGGGGAATTGGGGTGACCGGATATGGAACCAGGCATATTCATTCTATCAGGGAGAAAAAAATAACGGAATCGGCAAACTCTGGGCAAAGAGAAAAATTGATGGGCTTATGGATCAATTGTTCGAAGGCGTGGAGGAGGAAGAAATTAAAAATGACGTGATTGATGTTGCATTATCGCATCATCTGGTATCTCTTTATACAAGCCTGGTCGCGGTGGAGCAGGTAAAAACAAAACCCGATGGAATACAACCGGGTAAAGAAAAACTAAGCCAGCCTCTGCCGGATGGCTGGGAAATGAATCAACCTCCTCTCTCCATACCCGCTGCCGGGACGGAGATGTGGTTATTTATCAGTCTTGGACTTCTCCTGATACTCATCTCAATCACCACATTCCTGCTTCGAAAGAAAATATGAAAAAAAAGCTCATATTTTTTAGTATGATAATTATTCTTTGTAGTGGGCTGATAGTGACAGGGAAAGGGTTATATATTCCTTTAAAGGCCTTTATTGCTCAGATTTTACTGGAAAATTCCTGGGAAAAGATGACGAAAGGGGAAATACCTTCAAAACCATGGCCATGGGCGGATTTTTGGCCTGTGGCCAGGCTTTCGTTTCCCCGGCAGCATTTCCGGACAATTGTCGTAAACAGTGCCAGCGGAACAAGTCTCGCCTTTGCCCCCGGCCACCTGGATGGAAGTACAGCACCGGGTCAGGAAGGGAATTGTGTCATTATCGGGCACCGGGAAACTCATTTCACTATCCTCCGGGACGTAATACCCGGGGACACGATACAGCTTACCTGTATTAATGGCACCATTATCGATTATAGTATAACAGATGTCATGATTATCAACAAAACAGACAGGGCCGTGACAAATCAAACAACTGAAACGCAATTGACACTTATCACCTGCTACCCTTTTAATTCACTTTTTCCCGGGAATAAACGGTTTGTGGCGATCGCAAAAGTGAAAAAAACATCCAGATCCATAAAATTATCACCGACAAAAAGAAGATTGGCCCCGATGGAGAGCATGATGGAGGGTTGTATATACACATCTAATCCGGAATGAAGAAATAAAAATGGTCCCGGATAGGTAACAAAAAAGTATCCCCCTCCTAATCCTAAAAAAGGCGATACTTCTCCCCAGTCAAAATGAAATAAACGGAGGGTTCCTGTAACCGGAATACGAAGCTGACAATCGTGGGGATTTGCTAAAACGAAGAGCCGGAGAGAGAGGACAAAGGAATCTGTCCGGAAAGGGGAATAGACAAAAAGACCGTGGATAAATAGTTCATCGTAACCTTGAATAGAGAAATCAAAGGTACTTCCGATACCGTAGAGAAACCCGGGATATGAAGATGAATGTAGTACGTCACTCTCCTCTTCTGCAAAAACAGTGGGTAAATTGAGTATAGATAATAAAAGAATAAGAAATGTGGTCTTTTTAATCATATCTGTTTTCTTAAAAATCAATCTCTTTTAAAAAAATTTTAAAATAACAAATAATTTTTGTTTTATGAAAAAGAGAGTATATAATAGTTAAAAAGATTCTGCAAAGAAAAGTTATAAATAAATGTCTGCATAATAACTTGATCCTTTTTCCATAACCAACTATTATGCACCCTGAGGAATGACAGAAGCCTTATATTTAATATTTTTATTTTCGGAGAGTAGTCATGTCCCAAATCGATTATGAATTTATACCCATGGAAGAGCTAATAAATGCGTCCGACGGTATTTATATTGTAGAAAAAAAGGAACCCTGTAAACAGATTGAACTCATTCCCATTATTATGGAAAGTCCGAATAAATACCCCCCCCACAGACGGTTTACCTATCAGTTTACTATTATTTCAACTTTATATGGTCCTGACACACCCGGTCCGGGAGACGAAATTATTGTCCGGGCAGCCCACGATGACATTGATTTTAATCTGGACAGACGCTTTTATCTAAAAGGACGGGAGGGCTCGGCAACTCTTTTCGCGTATAATTCGGCGGTGGATATATATTCGGAAGATGATTTCATTATCTTTGTAAGCCGCCTGCCGGGTAAAGAAGACGCGTTCCAGTTTCCTGCTGAAAATGCATACCTTTTAACGAAGGAACAGGATAAAGTAAAGAAATTGGTAGACCAGATGAGATGAACTCAAAAGCATATCCGACCGGGTAAAAAATCTAGTATTTTTCAATATTTTCGGTAAAATAGAGAACACTATTGGCAAGAAAAAACAGATGATTTCAATATTATAATATTTATTGGATAATGTATGAGTAAAAAAATAAATGATTATATTGAGTTGCCGACAATACCCATTTATGAACAAAAACCGGAAGATATCGGCTTATTAAGACGAAGGGATCTTAAACCGACAGTAAATCTAAGAATTGTTTTTAATGATATAAGAAATTATATTGCAGGGAATTCTACAGGAATTACAACAGATGAACCGATTGCAGGAGAAATAATTAATTTATTGTTTTGTAAAATTTATGATGAAATTAACACCGCACCGGATGACATATTAAAATTTCGCCATGGTATTAACGAATCAACAAACGATATTAAGATAAGAATCTTTGAACTTTTCAATAACGTAAAAAAACAATATAGTGATGTTTTTTCTCAGTATGATACTATTCGTTTAGATGAACATACGTTGGCGTATATAGTAGGTGAATTACAAAATTATTGCATTACAGGAGCGTCAAGAGATATCATTGGTGAAGCATTTGAAGTTTTTATCGGACCGGCTTTAAAAGGTTCACAGGGGCAATTTTTTACTCCAAAAAATTTAGTAAAAACAGCAATACACATATGTAATCCGGATAAAAATACAAAAATAATTGATCCTGCATGCGGAAGCGGGGGTTTTCTATTCGTTGCTTTGGAATATGTGTGGAAAAAAATAAATGATGAGGCAGATATAAGAGGGTTTGGCAGGCATTGGATAAAAAAGGAAAAAGATAATTTTACTCAAAAAATGATAAGAGGTATTGAAAAAGATTCATTTTTATCAAAAATATCTAGAGCATATATGGCGATAGTCGGAGATGGAAGAGGAAGTATTTTTTGTGAAAATAGCCTGGAAAAACCGGATAGATGGAATTCTCTTGCCCAAGACAGAATTATATCAGGAGAATTTGATTTAGTAGTAACAAACCCTCCGTTTGGAGCGAAAATTATTATTTCAGATGAAGAAATTTTAGAAAATTATGACCTGGGACATAAATGGCAGAAAGGTAAAGATGGGAAATGGGTAAAAACCGATAAACTTTTAAAAATGCAAAGTCCTCAGATTTTATTTATTGAGAGATGTTATCAATTATTAAAAAATGGAGGTAAACTGGGAATTATATTGCCGGATGGTATATTAGGTGGTTCAAAAATAGGATATGTTCCTTATTGGATTTTGAGTAAATTTTCTTTAATTGCAGCAATTGACTGCCCGATCGAAACATTTTCACCTAATACGACGACAAAAGTACACCTTTTAATTTTACAGAAGAAAAAATCGAAAGCTGATGATAAAATATTTTTGGCTGTACCTGAACTAGTAGGACACGATAAAAAAGGACACATTGTGTATCGGGACAGAAGGAATGAAATAATCCGGGATGATCTTGATGTGGTAAAAAATCAATGGGATAGTTTCATTAACACAAAATTAATTCCGGATAAATTTGGTTATTCACTAGATTACAAAGAATTGGAATATTCTCTTAATGCAAAACGATATCTTCCGCATTTTATGGATAATCTTAGATTTGTTCATAATTATAATGGAAAAAAACTAACAATCAACCACATTAAATCCAAACTAAGCACCGGAGCAAATGTAGACAACCTGGATTATGTTGATAAGGATTATCCCTGTTCACGTCCTTATATTCTTGTTAAAAATGTGCAGGATGACGGACTAAGTTATTCAAATTTAAAATATATTCGTCCCGGGTGTTACGATTCTCATAAAAATGCAATCGTTAAAGCGGGAGATATTATAATAAACAGGTGCGGAGATGCGGGGATTGCCGCAATTGTTCCCGAAGATTTTGAAGGATCCTTAGTCTGTGGTTTTTGTTTCATTTTAAGAGTAAAAAAAGAATACAATCCTGAATATATCGTTTCTTACTTGAATTCCGCATATGGAAGACTTCAATTAAAAAGACTGTCTATCGGAAGTATTTTAGAACATATCACAAAAGAAGAGTTGAGTAATGTATTAATCTTATTTCCCGAAAATGAATCCACTGAAAAAAATATAATCAATCTACATAAAAATGTTGTTAAAAGCAGGATACAAGCCAGGAAAGGATTAAACAGTATATACGATCATTTTAAAAATCTTTTTTAAAAATGACTGCACTTATCGCTTTTCTTGTTGAAGTTTCCCATCTGTCAATATAAACCGGATTTATGGCGGCTACAGGTTATAGATAAACTTCGACTTGATTATCCAAATGCGGATGTAGAACAAGCAGTGAGACTATGGTCATCATCGGCCGGGGAAATTAATCAAGATGTATTGGGGATGATTTGAAGATGCCGGGAATGTCGACGCCGCAACCGGGATAGGGCTTTTGGGACATATATATCATGATGTCGAGCATCTACGAAGGGAGTTGAATCGTCAGAAGTTGTTATAAGGAAAAATCCGCATTGCACAATGGTAAATTGAGGCTGCGGTTTTGATACGCGGTACCGGAGAATAAATAAAAAACCACCGGGAGTTACCCTCCCGGTGGATAGTTTAGAGGTAATGCAGGTTGTTTTCCAATAAACAACCACTTGTTATGTATTAATAGAGCGTAATTAAATTACCGACCCGCAATTACACACCACCAAAACCGATTACACCATTACAATGCATCCATTCACTGTTTGAACCGCCGCATGATCCATTCTGATACACAGCCGTATTATAGCTTTGATTTTCTGCCTGGCGGGTAGATCCGTTTACCTGGATATAATCTACCTGTACATCTCTGCCGCTCGCATCATTAAAGAACTCGATATTAATTCCGCCTGTGCTGTATGTGGATGCCGTGTAATTACCCATACTGGTAGACAAGCTAAATGTTGCGATTGTATTGTTATCTATCCGCAGATTAATCTGCTCCCTTCCGCTTGTTCCCCGGGCTCTTACTACTATTGTAGTGCCGCCACTGCTCGGCGGATTTGTGACAGACGGGGGATTCGTCACCGAAGGCGGATTGGTCGGGGCAGGGGTCGAGCTGCTTGAACTGCCGAATTCAATATATCCGTTACAATGCATCCATTCGCTGTTTGAACCGCCGCATGATCCATTCTGATACACAGCCGTATTGACCGACTGGTTTTCTGCCTGCTGTATATTACCGTCTATACTTGCATAGTCAACCTGAACATCATAATCGGATCCATTATCATTCGTAAAATACACCCGGATGGTTCCCGAACCACTGGCATTACAATTCTGATAGCTCGAACTTAAAGTGAAAGTTCCGACTACATTGTTGTTTGCCCTGATTTCGATCTGTTCGCCGCCTACAGCACCCCGTGCACGAACAGTGATATTGCCGCCGCTGCTCGGAGGATTCGTAACGGAAGGGGGATTTGTAACTGACGGTGCGGGAGTCGAACTTGAACCTGTGCCTACTGTCGCACTGGCACTCCCGCTGCTGCCGCCCCATCCTTCAATTGCTACTACCTGGTAGTTTTGGCTTCCTACACCCATTCCCAGGCTTCTCCATCCATTACAGTGTTGTCCAAAGTTTACATTTCCGCCACTGCCGCCGCCGCAAAAATACTGCTCGAAGGTTGTATCGCCCACAATAGAAGGCATATTTACACGGGTGTTTGTATATAAAGTATACGTAGTTCCATCAGCTTGATATGTCCCTCTGTTCGTACCTCCACTTCTCGGGATGTAATATTCTACGAGGGGGTTAGTCGTCCACCCATAGAGACCGACATATTGAGCGTTTCCGTTGTTACTGGTCCATGTTATAGTTCTGCTCTCTGACCCGGTACTCCAGCCTTTACCGCAAACAAAATTCCCTGTATTACTCCAATTAACACTGAACTGGCCGTTAGAACCCATAGTCATGGTGACTGATCCCTGATTATCTTTCCAGAACGTATACCAATAGCCATCATTGGCAGTGCCGGTTGAATTTGAAGAAATCGTCTGGGCAAATGCTGTAAAACTTATAAAACAAATTATCATTGTTAAAGCTAACATCATTTTTACTTTCTTTGTTAATTTACACATAGTCAACTCCTTTAAGTTTTTCTTTAATTTTTAAAATTTAATAAACGTTAAGAAATAATGGTTTATTTAACCTTCACCTCCTTTTTAAAAATAATTAAGAAGATGGTAAAACCTTCCATGCCATCAACAACAGCATTTGGAAGGTTCTCGGAATTTCCATAAACTGCTTAAAACCACCTTCTTTTACCAGTATCACATTTTTTTCTAATTAAATTATATAAATAAAAGCAGAAGGATAAAATGATTTAATTATCCTATTTTTTAATCAGTCAAATATCTTAAGCAATTCAGAAAACTTCGTATCATACAATGAGGAAAAAAACTTACACCCGAACCTTTATAAAATCGTATGACGGATCACATATGGTACTTCTGTTTTATTACTCTATCCCTGTCATACATATTTTATCATAACGGATAATTATTTGAAGCGTGGGGTGAACAACGATGTCGCGGCGAAGAGTATCACCTGTTGAACATGCGTGCGAAAAAATACATAATTCTGATGATATATACTGCTTTGACCAACTATTTTTTAATTAATCGATGTTTTCAAAATCTCAAACTTCTTTATAATATCCCGGACCATTTTCTCCGCTGCTTTGCGGGAAAGAATCCGCTTTCCCTTGTACATTCCCTTCAGACTTTCTTCCGAATACCCTGCTTCACCGGGGGTACAGCCGGTTTCTGCTGTAAAGACTTGTTTTGCTTCCATTCTTTTCTATCCTCCTTCTCCATTCTATTGGCGGGAGTAATCCGGAGCAATCTATGATGATATGAGTATATAAAAGCATGGAAATAGATTTCAAGTCATTATCATGCCTGGTAATTTTTATCTATATTTTCTATCTTATACAGTAAGGAGAGAATCTTATGATTAATGATGATACGTATACCAACCATTTAATTGATGAGAGTAGTCCTTACCTGCTGCAACATGCTCATAACCCCGTTAACTGGTATGCATGGGGAGAAACGGCTTTTAACAAGGCAAAACAAGTAAATAAACCTATTTTTTTATCTATCGGCTACTCTACCTGCCACTGGTGTCATGTCATGGAAAAGGAAGTTTTCGAAGACAAAGAAGCAGCAGCACTCCTCAATGACATCTTTATCTCTATTAAAGTAGACAGAGAAGAAAGACCGGATATAGATAAATTGTATATGACGGTGAGTCAGATGCTGACACGCAGCGGGGGATGGCCCTTAACTATTATCATGACTCCCGATAAAAAACCCTTTTATGCAGCGACTTACATCCCAAAACAAAGCAGCTACGGGAGACCCGGAATCATGGACCTTGCAAAAACAATCCGGGATTTGTGGAAAAAAGATAAAGAAAAAATTACGGAGATCACCGATCAGATTATGTCGGAGCTTGAGAAAACAGCAATTTCCCAGGATAAAACGAAAGTTTCTCACCTTATATTTGATGAGGCATATGAACATCTCCGGGCTGCTTATGATAGCGCCAATGGCGGCTTTGGGACAGCTCCTAAATTCCCTCAGCCTCATAATCTCCTCTTTCTCCTAAAATACTGGAAACGAACACATACTACCGAAGCACTTACAATAGTAGAAAAGACATTAACATCAATCCGTAACGGGGGAATATATGACCATGTGGGAGGCGGTTTCCACCGGTATTCCACCGATGCAGAGTGGTTGGTTCCTCATTTTGAAAAAATGTTATATGATCAGGCATTACTCGTTCTCGCGTACACAGAAGCATATCAGGCCACTGGAAATGAGATCTTTAAGCAGACAGCACGGGAAATCATAAACTACATCTCCCGTGATATGACGGATACTCGCGGGGGTTTTTATACTGCAGAAGATGCGGATAGTGAAAAACAGGAGGGAAAATTCTACCTGTGGACATACCATGAGCTCGAACAGGTATTAACCGGTGAGGAACTATCAATCTTAAAAAACTATTTTGCTATTACCAGGGAGGGTAATTACAGAGACGAAGCGACTCAAAGAGCCACGCATCAAAATATATTGTACCGGACAAAGGCTGATGAGGATGATTCCTCCTCTCCGGATTCGGATATAGCGAAGATAAAAGCAACATTATTCCGGATCAGGGAAAAAAGAGTGCATCCCGATAAAGATGATAAAATTTTAACCGACTGGAACGGACTGATGCTCGCCGCAGTCTCGGTGGCTGCACGGGTGTATCATGACGATACGTATTTGGAAATGGCGGAAAAAAATGCCCATTTTATTATGAAGATCCTCACAACAGAGTCCGGCTCTCTTTTACATCGCTATCGAAAGGGAGAGCCGGGAATTCCGGGTTTTTTAGATGATTATGCTTTCTTTTCCTGGGGTCTTGTTGAACTTTATCAGACAAGCTTTAAAACAGAATACCTCCGGGCTGCAATTACTTTCACCGACAGGATGATAAAACTTTTTCATGATGACAACAATGGGGGTTTTTACATCAATCCGGAAGAGGGGGAGAAGCTTCTTATCCAACAGAAAGAATACTTTGACAATGCAATCCCCGCGGGAAATTCGATTGTATTACTTGTGTTGCACAAACTGGCGAGAATCACCGGAAATTCTGATTATGAGAACCATGCCCGGAGGTTGATAGAAAGCACTTCCTCCACTATGAACACGTATCCTTTCTATTTCACACAATTATTGTATGCGTTTGATTCTCTCTCCGGCCGATCTTTTGAAATTGTCATGACCGGAACACAGGATGAAATGTCACCCTTTTTAAAGGCATTAAACGAAAGTTATCATCCGAATACAATTGTCGTACTTAAAAATCCGGCAAATCCGGAGGAAAATATCGACAATCTCACAACATATACGAAGAATTATAACAGGAGAGATGAGAAACCGGCCATCTACGTCTGTAAAAATTTCACATGCAGTCTGCCTGTGCATAATATAAAAGATATGATGGAATTACTTGAATAGATAGTGACGATTTTTCTTTGTTTTATTCTGTTTTTTTATTAAACTATTATAGGGATCTAATATGAGTCTAATAATAGTTAAGAATTATAGACAGATGAAACAGAAATGCCTGAAAGATTTCAATAAAGTAATAGTATTCCTTATAGTCATTCTGTTTTTAATGATTTTTCTTCTCCCTTTGCATGGGGAATCAAATTCTTTTAAAACCCGTATTCAACAATCTTTTATAAACTATAAAGAGGATATTTTTAATACATATTCATCTATCGAATTTATAGATACAACCGACTATAAAAAAACAACAAATGATATTTGCACAACTCACTATCAAATGACTGCTTTCTATTCTATCGATTTAATAAAGAAGAGAGTGTTCTCCAAAATTTTAGCTTTTACCCTTATCTGCGGTAAAAATGAAAAAAAGCGATATGTGGGCATGGAGACCCAAATCCCATTAAAAAATCTTTATCTATTTTCAGATTTCATTAATAAACAATGGAACCAGATATTATTGCATAAGGAAGAATCATATTTATCTTTTAAAGCATCAGAATGGTTCATACCTCTCGCCGTTACATTTTATTATGATAGTGACAATTATTTTCCCGCCCGAATATCAGTCCTGTCCGATGATAATAATATTGATATATCTATGAAACACTCAAAACATTCCGGAATTTATCTGATGGATGAGCTCACATCACTTGTTACATTAGATTATATCCTGGGTAAAGACAGGATAGAGACATTTGTCACAAGAACACACTATGTATTAAGGTTAAAAGATCAATAGTTTGTTTTTTATCAGCTCCGCTCCTGACATACTCTGATTCCGGAGCTCAGTCAATTCAATTGTATTGTTTGATATAATAGTACCAGCCCTGTTATATACCCAAAGAAACACCAAGTCTTTGTGCGGTTTGAATGAGTGAATCGTCCATTGTCACATATTTTTTCTTCCCTGCGATCTCTTCGAGAGGAACCGGAACGATCTCCTTCCCTCTTACCGCCATCATGAGCCCGAACTGATGATTCATGATGCATTCACCTGCCTTTGTTCCCAGACGTGTCGCAATAATCCTGTCTGCGGGAGTAGGAATACCACCCCTCTGTAAATAACCTAATGTTGTCACGCGTGATTCGATCCCGATCTCCGTTTCTATCATCGTTGCCAATCCTTCGCTGGAGGGGATTTGATGGGGAAAGAAGTTTATTTCCTCCTTTTTTTGATTCTCATTGTTTTCATCATTCTGCGCTACAGAATTAATTGGACGTGCCCCTTCGGCAACGACAA
>JAFGRV010000455.1 GCA_016934975.1 Spirochaetales bacterium
ATACATCTATGATGAGTTGAACCGTCTTGAAACTGCATACTCACCGGAACTGTACGGCGATACCTCCTATTTTTATGACAGCCTGAATATTCTTAAAAAAGGTATCCTGCATGATGATATAGAAATAATCACAAATTTATTAAATTATTCAAAATATCCGAAGAGAAAAAGTTATATTGATACATTTGATCCTTTTTTATTATGTACTAAAGAAGAATTTATTAATAGTTGGGATGCTTATTATTATTCTGTCTTTGAAAATGAGAAATATAGAGCTCCGACTTCAACGCATACTATCTCTAAAACTAAAACAGTTAAGTATTCACACAGGAAAGTAGAATTATTTTTTGGTAAACTATTCTTAAATCATTTGCTAAAAAATGCAATAAAAATGAATATTGATACTATTAATATATTATTGACAGAGGAAGTAAATGAATATATTTTAAAATTTTCTATTATGTATTTTCGTTAATAACTCGTGGGATGTCAAAATACTTACAGACTTCACATGACGCATGTGGACGGTAGAATGCGATAAAATGAACCGTATAAAGCCGTATATTTGACAGGAAATATTGTAAATATGCCTTTCCTAAGAGCAATTATTTTTTGACATAGATAAATTTACAGTATGGGAATATAGCAATCCATAATTTTACATGAGGAGATAGATTTAAACTAAACACCAACCTTGATTTAAGCAGCTATCCTATGGTGATGATTCCATAAATAACCAAGAATCGGAACCTTTACAATTTGACCTTTTGTCCGGGTAATAAAAAATAGGAATAATTACGAGATAATTAGTGTGGATATCACTTCACCCCACGCAATTTATACATTGAACAGTTGAATTGTCCGTTACTATTTAAGACAACTATCCCAATAAATAGGTTTTTTTTCCACATTACCTGCAAAAGGCCCAATTTAGGTCATAAATATTGTATAAAAATTAGATTTAGACTATAATAAATACATGGTAATTGAAATCGAAGATGAAATATTAAAGGGTATTCATCTTACACAATAGCAGGCAAAATTAGATTTTGCACTTGGATTATTTATTGATAAGCGGATAACCCTCGGACAGGCAGCCCGAGTCGCGTCTCTTTCACAGACTCAATTCTTAAAAGAGCTTGGAGTGTGAAAAATACCAATTCATTATGATATTGAAGATTTCGATAAAGATTTAGAAACCATAGAAAAGTTTGAGATTATATTGATTCCTTAAGAAAAGTTGTTTCGCTATTGGAAGAAAAGGCAGGCTTCTGGCTTTCCGATGTTTTAAAGGAATATATTTTTAAGAAGGCGGGAGAATAAGAGAAGTTCTCTTTTTTGAGTTCGGTACTATCAGCATAAATCGTAAACAGGAAGAAAAAGGGTGAGACTGCGGAAAGTTTGTATGTGGCGTATGAGTATGATAATTGCGGGAACACGACGAAACGGACAATTTACAAGGAAGAGGGTGAAGACGTGATCGTCTTTGAATATGATACAATGAACAGATTGGTAAAAACAACCGAAGGAGCGGATGTGACGGAATATTTTTACGACAACGCGGGAAACAGGTTTATCAAAATAAATCCGGCAGGAACGACAGTGTATTTACGGCACGGACAGATCGCAGTCGCCATGGATATCGAGCTGCCCGTGGATACAACAGAAGAGCTTGGGTGTGTGAATCGGTATGTTCTCTCTGGTGATCTGCTTGCGGGACGGATTACGACAATTGTTCCCGCGGTCGGTGATCCTGTTGTGGAGAAAAGCTACTATCACCTGGACCACCTGAACTCGACCAAGTGCGTGACTGATGAGGATGGTGTGGTAGTGGTGATGTATGAGTACAGGGCTTTTGGGGAGCAGCTGAAACGGCTGGATGGTAATGGTGATGAGACTGGGGACGAGGCGAAGTATAGTTATGGCGGGAAAGAGTTGGATGATGACACGAATCTGTATTATTTCAATGCGCGGTATTATGATGCGACGATCGGGAGATTTATTAATGTGGACCCGGTGCAGGACGGGAGTAATTGGTATGTTTATTGTAATAACAACCCGCTTTGTTTTGTGGATCCAACGGGGTTGGAGGGGGAAGATATTGAACCGGAAGCTTTACCTACTACTACTCCTCCACCTGATGAAACTGCTAAATCGACACCAGATCCAAATGCTACACCTCTGCCAGACAATAGTCCCGGACCACAATCAAATTCAATTACGAAAGAATATGATGAGTGGGAAAAAAGATATAGGGCAGTGACAACTGGTAATTTGGAAGAAATGAGAACACTTTTTAACGACAAAGATGAAGCCCTAACTTTTATAGATACTTTACAAACTTCTATGAAACAATCTGTAAATGAAATGCAAGAAATCAAAAAAAATGCTAAAATGATTGAAGATTTTTGTTTCGTAGGTAGTTTTGGTACTGGGACTGTTACTACGGTTGCTGCAATAAAGGGAATCACAATATCAGCTAGTATGGCCCTGAAATTGAATGTTATTGGACTTATATCCACAGGTGCTGGATGGATCACTTCAAGAAGTGCGGTTGAACTGATGGATAATGGTATAAAGAAGTCTGAAGGAATTATAAATGATTTAAAATGGATAAGTAAAACAGTAAAAGATGAGTATTAGGGAGTTATTTTATGAAGCGAAAAATAATATTATGGGTCTTAGTAATTGATCTTATTTTATTAATCACTATATATTTATTGGAGAAAATATATAGTGATAACGGATTCTTTGGGAAGATTCTATATTTATTAATGGCTATTCTAATTATTCTTGGTATATTAATATATAAAGGATTTGCTGATAAAGTTCCCCCGAAAACGGAGGATAAAAAAGAAGATGAGGTGAATGGAAAATAGTAAATCCCGTGCTATGGAAAAAGTACATCCGGGAGTGAATTATGATATTTTACAGTGAATGCAAACAATAAAACTGTGGGATTTTCATTAATTTGAATGAAAAATGGAAATAAATTCCGAAATTCCGATAGTTCAAGAATAAAAAAGACAGACCTTTTCCCTGTCTGTTTATAGAGATACGTGTTCTTTGACAACCTAATGTTTAATGCTAAGAAGCTTTTCTGTAATAATGGGAATTGGAATATTCAAGTAAATTAGCGATAAAAGTAAAAGTGGAAGGAACTACAGATATTTTTGTTAAGGCAAAGCTGTTGAGAAAACGTGATTCAAATGGAGACGGATGGATAAAAAAATATAAGTTGTTAGATTATAATATGCTTAATAAAAACATGATTAATAACTAAAAATATATAGGATAATTAATGTGAGTAATGAACTGGTAATAACCGATGAAATAACAATACTTATAGAGGCAATAAAAGAAGAAATTGTAAAAGGGAAACAGAGAATTGAACGTACGATAGCAAATGAAAAAACAACGACGTATTGGAATATTGGGAAATATTTATACGAACACTTATTGAATTACAAAGACAGGGCGGAATATGGTGAACAGCTGTTTAAAATAATAGCAAAACAATTAAATACGCACTCTCGATCTTTATCTACGGCAGTACAATTTTATGAAACATAACCCCGAATAGTGCCCGCGCGGGCACTATTGACATGGAGTCATTACAGAATTTTAGTTACCATAGAAGATGTAGATAAGAGAAAAGAATATGAGAATAAAATAATAGATGTTTAAAAAAACTTACTATATCTGTATAGATAAGAGTTCGGAAATAAAAATAGCGTCTGTTAAACTATCAGCCTTTAAAAATATAAACTAAGATGGTTTTTGAAAATAGAACGTTTGTTATATGATGTACAACCCATAGCAGACAATCCGTATACATCCGTAAAATCTGTAGTTTAAATACCCTAAGTAATCTAACGTAACCATTTACCTACGATGAACTGGGACGAAATACAAAACTCACCCATTACACCACCTATATCGCCGAAGGAAACCCCGGAAATGTAGAAGAATACTCGGTGAATACGCTCTACGATTTCCGGGGTAATACACTCCCCTCTATTCCTGAATAAAACATTGACATTTTGCATAACATTGTGTACTATTATTATGCGTTTATATTATGGAGGTTTTCTATGTCGCGAATTACCATTACTCTTTCAAATGACTTAATAGATGAACTCATGAGTGTGATTGAAGCAAAATCCAGGACAGAAGCAGTGATAAAAGCTATTAAAAATGAAATAAAACATAGTAAAAAAGAGAAAATTAAGAATCTGGCAGGAACGGTCGAATTTACAGATGCCGATACATTACGACATGGAGATGAGAGGTTTGGATAGCATACTTGTCGATACTTCTGCATGGATCGAGTTTTTTAGAAAACGAGAGCCGTATTATTCAAACATTCTGAAACTTATTGATGATGATAGAATCTGCTGCACAGGTATTATTCTGGCAGAATTAATTCAAGGGGCTAAAACATTAAAGGAAGTTGAAACATTAAAAGATTTTATTCATGTTTTTTCATTTTTTAGTGAGTCAGAGGTCTTATGGGAAAAAGCAGGGAAATATCTTTTCGCTTGAGGAAGACAGGCAAACAAATTGGTCTTGCAGATTGTTATATAGCTGTTATTGCCCATAATAACAACGTCGGAATTCTTACCCTCGATAAGCATTTTATAATGTTAAAAGACCATGTGGATATTATCCTCCTTTAAAATTGCCGTGCGGATCGATAACCGGAACCTTATTGAATACTATACATTACGCAGGCTACGCCCGCAACCCAAATAAGTAATTTATGACAAGGCTGCCGTTATGCGCAGCAGAAAAACAAGCCTTTTTTTAAACGCTCCGTCCACTAATTTGAACCTGCAGAGAATGCTCATTCACAGAGAGTACTGGTCTTCATTCATTGAAAAGTAAATCTCCGGGATTTCTCCGTCACAGGAGTGACGACTCCAACGTCACTACCGTGATGAAAACTACTTTGATACACAGACAATATTCGACTGTGCAGATTCACCTGTTCCGTTCACTATCAAAAGGAAGCCACCGCCGTTCACGGAACGGACTTTGCAGGTGGTCTTTTACTGTATTTGTTCTGTTCACCAGCACCGACGAGCCCCACAGAATATTGGGAGATGAGCAGAGCATCTATACTATCCACAAAAGACCCAAAAAAACTCCACCTTTTTTGAAGTTATTACCCGGAGACATAAAGAAGACTTCCTCATTTTTTCCAGTCACAAACAGAATACTATAGCTTATTCAGTTGACATCGATTCAATGATCGCAGTTGAAATTCCGGAGGCGAGGTTATTGAGATGCTTTAAAACTTCCACAGTACCAAAATCTGCAGGTGAACCCAAGTATCCTCCGGGAGAGAGACTTTCCGTATGACCGCCATAGAGCCATGTCATTATTTTTTCATTATCCAATGAGACCGGTGGTAATGATGCGGCTTTATTTATATCAGTTAAATCCGGATAAAACTGATGCATAATTGCCGTCTCAATATCACCTGCATGAACATCTTGATATTCCGATGTGTTTATCTTTATTTTTTGAGGTGTAATGGGGCATATAAAAGCTTCAGTTCCGTTAAGTCCGTAATGATGCATAACATCTTTATAAAATGTATAGCGGCAATTTATTGAATAATCTTCCGATATTTTCTTAAACACATCTATCATGGCAACACTATGTTCAATATCACCATGGGCATTTATTCCATAGATATTTTTGAATCCGAATTCAATTAATGAGCGTATTATGTCATATAATAAATCCCTCGCGGTTTCTTTTTTAATTCTAAAGGAACCTATAAAACTGCCGGTTGCCTGACATACTCCCCAATAAAATGGGGGGGCGATAACAACACGCTGTCCTTCCTGCTCAAGTAATTTTTTTATAAATATACTTTGAATATGAGCAATATAAATATCAGTTCCCAGACATAAATGCGGTCCATGTTCTTCTATTACACCTAATGGGATCAAAACAAGGGCATTGGTATCGGAATAAGATTTTATCTCAGTCCAATTCATATTGACCATTGTGTCTTTAAACATTCCTTCTGTCATGTAGTCTTCCCTCCATTATCCGGCAAGCTGACGATTACTTATACCGGATTTAATATACAAAACATATGTTTATATCTCTCTACCGTTAACCATACCTCCTCATCAAGGTTGTTCCGCGACCTCCTTTGAATACTTATGGATAATCAGGACCATCATCACTTTTCGTATGGCGTGATAATAGAGATAAGCGGTTGTATTGTAGTGTAAAAAGGGAGTTATATCAACTAAAAGACAACCATAATCATTTATTATTGTTCATTTCCCGGAAACAGTCCGGACCAGGCGAAAACCATTTGAGTTGCTGTATGCCGATTGACCGCCCCAATACCTGCTGGTGCAGCGGATATACTCCTTCTGATCAAAATAACTGCCCCCCCGGACAACTCGATCACCACGGCCATGATCAGTTACCGGCCCGGTGGGATCGGAGACAGGGGATTTTTTGTCATATGGTTCCCAATACCAGTCCCAGCACCATTCCCTGACATTCCCGCTCATATCATAGAGTCCGAGTTCATTCGGTTTTTTTGTACCGACAATTGCTGTCCTTTTCCCGGAATTTTCCAGGAACCAGGAAACGTCATCAGGATTATTACTTCCCGGGTATAAAAGATTTTTCCCCATATTCCCGCCCCTTGCGGCATATTCCCATTCTGCTTCTGTCGGCAGGCGGTATCCATCTTTAGAGAAATCACAGGTGATAGTGTTCCATTTCCCCTTGTAACAGGGAGTGAGGCCTTCTTTCTTACTTTTCCAGTTGCAGTATTCAACCACTTCATTCCAACTCACTTGTATAACGGGAAGATTTCCCCTCCCCCACTCATTATCCTCGGGTTTTTCCGTGCCTGTTTCAGTACAAAACAAATCCCATTCTGCAAAGGTCACCTCATATTTTCCCATCAAAAAGTCTTTTGTAATCCGGACCGTATGAACGGGTTTTTCAATATAATTTCCTTTATCGGAACCCATTTCAAAACTTCCGGCTTTAACAAGAACCATACCTTCGGGGAGATCCCCTTCTTTGACAATTGTCGTATCGGGGATTACGGAGGTGAGGGCCAGATCACCGAACTTTTCTCCATAGATTTTAGTATAGGGACATTGCCGGAGATCCAGTTCGATTGCATAATCATACACCGCCCTCATGGCGTAAATCTCCAGTTCACTGAATGAGACAATTGTATTATTATCACTATTTGCCTTGCCTTTTAAGCCTTCTATTAAAAACCGTGTAAAAATACCGTAGTTACTCATCTTATCTTCATATGAATACCATCCGGCTTTGGTGGAATAGAAAATCGCGGCAATTTCCGCTTTGCTGTAAAGCGGCGCACTAAAACCCCCGGATTTAAGGCTTTTTGACTGCTGCATCTCTTCCCTGCAGGCATCGATAAAAAGAAGAGACTTTTTTATCTCTTTTTCTTTTAACCGGGTCACGATGTAATCAAGAGCACAGGAGGTGACAAAGGGATTATCCGGACGAACATCTGCCGGGACCAGATAGCTTTTGCCCTCCTGGTCTGCAATACCATGCCCGGAAAAAGCAAAAATAAACAAGTCATTTTTTTGCGCCATTTTGATAATATAATCGATCCTGGCTTCTATATTAAATTTGGAAGGATAGTTTTTATCTTTGGGGTCCAGATCATCTGTCATGGTATAGACATTATCGAACTGCCCCCTGGTGTTAAAAATTTCCGATAAACCTTTTGCATCGTTTTGTGCTTTTTTTAAATCGGAAATCGTATCATCCCAGTAATCGTTTATCCCGATGCACACCGCCCACCGCCTGCCCTCATTCCCTTTGATTTCTTTTATCAGGATGCCCTTTGTATCTTCTGCAAAAACGATCCAACAGACAAAAAACAAGAGAATATAAAGATTGATGCAAAATATTTTTTTCATGGTTCCCCCTCGATAAAAAACTGCCGTTTACAATCGAATTATATTATACCACATAAAATATCTCTGATCAAGTTTATCGTGATTTGGGGTTGAGGGAAGAAATGAACATATTTCATTTCTTAATCAAGGACCCCTGATTGAATAAAACCGACAATACGGTCCCTGTCGCTTTTTGATACGTGTCCGAATTTGATATGAAGTATTTTATTATTTCCGGAAACCCGCACAACCTCACCGGAGAGATGGTAGCTTTTATCCGTATCTTTTTGAAAAAAAAGAGACAAATCGTCTTCTTTCTTATATTTTTTCCCCGGGTTTGTAATACTCAATCCTCCGGCACTTATATCACGGACCTCCGCATGATCAGGTTCTTCTTTGGAGCCTTCCTTGCATATTAATATAGGCATATATATTTTCTTTCTGAAATATTCCCGGTGTTGCTTCCTTTTGATATTTTCGGAATGTGATAGAAAGAGCGCGGTATTTTCAACTTTAATGATCCTGGTTTTAATGCTGTAGAGGCCGGTGAAATTATGGGTAATTAAAAGAATTTCATCATTCTCCGAAAAATCTATCAGATTGTTTTGTGATTTAAATTCGATTCCATCAGGGAGCTGCTTTGTTATGGTTCCGTTTATAAAAGTTCGTTTTTTCATACTGAACACTTTGACCGGAGTTCCTTCTGCAATATCGAAACTTGAGAATGGTACTTTATAGGGATCAAAACGATTAAATCCTAACTTCTGATATAAGGACATCCGGATTTGATTATCAACAATTTCATGGCTTTTTAATAAGTGAAAACAGGTATTAAAAGTATGGGGATTCGTAAAAATTAAATATTTTTTTACCGGTTTTCTCAAATAACGGGACATTCGATTAACGACATCAATCTCCTGTTTTGTAAGTGAAAACTTGTTGACATATTTCTCAAATCTTTTATTTACAATAGAATTTAATGTATTGCGATGAACAATGCTTTTAATAATACCTGCAACCACAGCCACTACAATGAGAGTTACAATTATTATTGTAAAAGAAATTATTTCTTCCGGTGTCCTGTGAAAGCTTTCTGCAATTTGCCGAAGAAATTTATCGGTATTCATCTTTTTTCTTACCTTTAACGAATAATATATTTATCGTAAAGTTATTAAATATCAAAAAGCAATCCCTGATCGATGATCATTTCAAGATTTCGATATTTCTGTTCATTTGTTAACTGGTCGACTTTATTATGAAGTCCTTCCACTTCTTCCTGTAAATCTAAAATCTGATGACGCATGGAGAGAATGATATCAATTCCTTCTTTATTCACTCCCAGATCAAAATAAAGCCGTTTAGCCATTTTTAATACATCGATTGTTTCCGGATTTACATATTCAAAATTTTCCTGTTTATGTACCTCTATGATACCAAAACCGATAAGTTCCCTGACAAAATCGGATTCGATCATGCATATTTCCGATATTTCCGTTATTGTAAAATAATCCTTTCCAACCATAATACCACCTCTCTTTCAATGAGTTCTCATTTGTGCTAATTCATTGAGCAGCTTTTTTTCTTTGTCAGTGAGATTTTTAGGAGTTTGTATATACACCTTTACATAGAGATCACCGAAGACGCCGGGTTTATTATAAACAGGAAAACCTTTTCCTTTTAAACGGAAGGTCGTATTGTTTTCAGTCTCCGGGGGTATTTTTATTTTAAATCGCCCGGAAAGAACATTTATTTCCTCATCACCACCTAAAAGCATTTTATACATGCTGACAGGTACATCGACAAATAAATCATTATCAATCCGTTTGTATACGGGATGCAAGGGTATGCGGATCGTTATATAAAGGTCTCCTTTTTTTCCGCCATTAACACCGGCGCCCCCTTTTCCTTTCAGTTTGATAGTCTGATTGTCTTTTAGTCCCGGTTCGAGGGTAATCCGCAAGGTTTCGTTATTCACGCTGATGATTTTTACACACCTGGAATACACCTCTTCCAGAGAGATTTCAAGTTCGGCTTTATAATCCTGTCCCTTTGAAGAATAGGTTTTATGTGCGGACCCGGAACCGGAAAAGGAATCCCCGAAAAAGCTTTTAAAAAAATCGGAAAACCCGCCGCCTCCGAAAATATCATCAAAATTGCCTTCAAATATGGTGCTTGAATTCCCGTTCTTATAGGTTCTCCCCGATGTATACGGATTTCCCTGTTGATAATTTTCATACTGCTTCCAGTTTGAACCAAGGGTATCGTACTTTTTTCTTTTATCGGGGTCAACTAATACCTCATGGGCTTCATTGATTTCGGCAAATTTGGCTGCGGCGCTTTTATCTCCCGGATTAATATCCGGATGATATTTCCGTGCCAGCTTTCGGTATTGTTTTTTTATCTCATCTTTGGTGGCAGATTTGGTCACTCCAAGTATTTTATAAT
>JAFGRV010000056.1 GCA_016934975.1 Spirochaetales bacterium
GAGACAAAAAAAGAGTCATCTTCATCATCAACATCATAAAAAGGAAAGAGAAAATGAATGAACCCATACTTGAATCCCACGCACTCTGCCAGGTAGGAATTATTGTGAAAGATATCCGGAAGGCTGTTGCACATTACAGCACCATTTTAGGTGTATCTCCACCGGAAATAATGACTACCGGCCCCCTTGAGGAAGCCCATACGGAATACAAAGGAGCATCCACAGACGCCAGGGCAAAATTGGCTTTCTTTGATATGGGGCAGGTAAGTATAGAGCTTATCGAACCCTCAAGCGGACCAAGCACCTGGAGAGAATTCCTCGAGACCCATGGTCCCGGCATCCATCATATTGCATTTAAAACAAATGACGCGGAGGATGTGGTAAAAAAGATGAAGAAAGAGGATATTGATGTTGTTCAGCAGGGTGATTATCCGGGGGGCCGTTATGTCTATTGCGATGCGGAAAAAACCCTGGGGATTATTATTGAACTTCTCCAGGATGTAAAATAAGACAGGTACTTTGGCATAACAGGTTTTTCTCATCTATTAAAAGTGTAAAGATTTAAAAATAACCGTTAAAAGCGATAGTTACTCGATAAATTTTTTCCATACATCCGGTGCATATCCTGTCACAGCCTCATTCCCCTTTCTTACCACGGGAGTGACAAAAAGCAGCGGATTTTCAAGAAGTATCTCTTCCACATCGAAATCCATATATTCAAGATTTGCTTTTTTATACTCTTTTCCCTGCTTGTCTATCAATCCTTCCGGACCGCAGGCATGTATAACGCTGCTTAACTCTCCTTTGCTCATCCCCTTTTCTGCCAGATTAATAAACTGAAAAGGTACTCGTCTTTCTTTAAAGAACCGTTCTGCTTTTTGTGTATTGTGACATTTTTTTAATCCGAAAATTTGAATCATTGCCATGGGAATTATTTTACTACACTTTCCTTTTAATGAAAAGAGAAGAAAAAGCCTGACAAACATCTGTGATAAAGCAGATATCTATTGACACAAATCCTTAGAATATCTATATTCACATGATTCGTTTTTATACATAACGATTATACCGAAAGACCAAAGGTTTTCCGTTTCTTTTTATCAGCAGGAGATAGACGGTGTGACGGGTTAGGGAAAACCAATGAGTTGGGAGTAAAAGACCACCTGCAAAGTCCGTTCCGTGAACGGCGGTGGCTTTTTCCAAATCAAAAGGATGTAGAAGGCAAAGCCTTCAAAACAATAAAATATTGGTAAACATGGACCACCCCCAAAGTCCATTCTGTGAATGGCGGTGGCTTCCTTTTGATAGTGAAAGGTAATTGCAAGGATATTGATTTTCACAATTACCTTTGTAAAAGCAAATTCCAATTGTAGTGCTTTGTTTTCTCTTATCGTTCTTAGCGTTTAGAATAAACAGAAAATACAGAACTAAGACAAAAATGTATTAAAAGGAGAATATAAAATCCTTTTATCAATAAGCAATCTACAAGGAAAACATAAATAAGGATTTTAAACAGGAACTATGAGCGACAAAAAAATGCGTAATATTGGAATCAGCGCACATATTGATTCCGGAAAAACCACCCTTACGGAACGTATCCTTTTTTATTGTAAAAAAATATACAGAATGGGAGAGGTGCGTGGGAAATCCGGTAAAGGTGCGACAATGGATTCTATGGAACTTGAGCAGGAACGCGGTATTACTATTGCATCTGCTGCGACAAATGTAACGTGGAAAGAACATTCTATTAATATTATCGACACACCGGGTCATGTGGATTTTACCATTGAAGTTGAGCGGGCACTGCGGGTTTTAGACGGGGCAATACTTGTTCTTTGTGCAGTCGGCGGAGTCCAGACACAATCTATTACCGTCGACAGACAACTCCGCAGATACTCGGTCCCCCACATCGCCTTTGTAAACAAATGCGATAGAGTCGGTGCAAATCCGGTGAAAGTAAGAAATCAACTTCGTGAAAAACTCGGCCATAATGCCGTGCTGATGCATTATCCTATCGGTCTTGAGAATAATTTCCAGGGAATAATCGATCTTATTTCACAAAAAGCTTTCTACTTTGACGGAGAACATGGCGAGGAAGTCAGGATAGAAGATATCCCGGAAAATCTCCGGGAACAAGCTAAAATCTTCCGGGAGGAACTTATCGAAGCGGCATCAATGTTTTCCGATGAACTGGCGGAAAGCTTCCTCGAAGGAACCGAGACGGATACTCAAATTATCGATGCGATACGGAAAGGAACACTTTCCCAAAGCATTACCCCTGTATTCATAGGATCGGCTTTTAAGAACAAGGGAATACAACCCCTTATCGACGCAGTCATCACCTATCTTCCTTCTCCGGCAGAGGCTCAGCACGTTGCTCTGGATCTGGATAACGGAGAAGAAAAAGTAACTCTCAAACCGGATGTGACACTTCCCGTCGTGGCTCTTGCGTATAAACTTGAAGACGGAAAATACGGACAACTTACTTATATAAGATTATATCAGGGTAAAATTACCAAGGGCAATGAATTGTACAATGTCAGATCACGAAAGAAGGTACGGGTCGGCAGACTGGTAAGAATGCACGCGGATACTATGGAAGATATTGAAAGTGCCGAGGCCGGCGATATTATTGCTCTCTTTGGTGTTGATTGCGTATCCGGTGATACCTTCACACAAAGCGGTCTTAATTTCGCGATGACAAGCATGCATGTTCCGGAACCGGTAATTTCACTTGCAATAAATCCATTGGACAGGAAGTCCGAAGAAAACATGTCAAAAGCCCTGGGCAGATTTACAAAAGAGGACCCAACATTTCAGACATATGTCGATCCGGAATCAAAAGAAACGATCATCCGCGGTATGGGAGAACTTCATCTTGAGGTATACATCGAACGGATGAAAAGAGAATATGCAGTAAGTCTGGAGACAGGTATTCCCCAGGTCGCCTACAGAGAAACAATTACCAGTTCCGTCCCATTTAATTATACACATAAAAAACAGACGGGTGGTTCGGGACAATACGGTCAAGTTGCAGGTATACTTGAGCCTCTCACGGAAGGGGTCTATGAATTTGTTGATGAGATTAAAGGCGGAGTGATCCCGAAAGAATACATCGGTTCATGTGATAAAGGATTCCGGGAATGCCTTCACAAGGGAAGCCTTATCGGATTTCCCATTGTCGGGGTAAAAGTCACAATTAATGACGGGAATACACATCCTGTAGATTCTTCCGATCTCGCTTTTCAATCGGCAGCGATCGGTGCCTTCAGGCAGGCATATACAAAAGCAAACCCGGTAATACTTGAGCCGGTCATGAGGGTCGGAGTGGAGACTCCTTCCGAATACCAGGGAAATGTGTTTGCCAGTATCAATCAACGCCGGGGACTTGTCGTCAGTACGACGGAAGACGAGCATTTCTCGCGTATTGAGGCAGAGGTTCCTCTGTCGGAAATGTTCGGTTATTCAACCGTTCTGCGATCAATTACTCAGGGGAAAGCCGATTTTACGATGGAGTTTGTCCGGTACGGAAGGATTCCACAAGCCCTGGCAGATGAGCTTAAGAAAAAATACCAGACCAGGAATAAAAGTTAAAAAAACCACATGCGGAGTTGTGGATGATAAGAATTGTTGGTTTTTGTAAAAATTATACATTATTACTGTAACCAATTGAAGTTGTCCCGCAACCTCCTTTGAGTACAAAGGTGAAACAAGGTTGGTCAATAACTTCATTACAATATATATGGGGGAAATGATTAATCTTATACGTTATATATAGTGTTGTTATAGAGTAAATTTATTATAATTGCAGGTGTGAAAGCTTTTGATTTCTCGCAAACCTGCGTATCGCTGTCATTCCGGATTTTTTGTTCAAATAATCCGGAATGATAACACAATGAAGCGGCAAACCGATTGCTAAGGAGTATGAGTATGGTAAAAAAAGAACTAATTGAAAACAGCCCCTTACGAATATTAGAACGATCGAGTCATGGCGGCGTCAGTAAGGGGAATATTGGTGTGATTGCTGCAAGAAAGGGAGTGGGAAAAACCGCATGCCTGGTACACATTGCGACAGATCAACTATTCCAGGATAAACATATTATTCATGTATCTTTTGCAGATAATACACGGCATATTATTTCATGGTACGAAGATATATTCACGGAAATTGCGAAAAGGAGAAATCTTGAATCTGCAATGGAAGTTCATGATGAACTTGTAAAAAACAGAATTATTATGAACTTTGTATGGCAGCGCATATCAATCGAAGAAGTTGTCGGCAGAATCAGATCCATTATAAAGATGAGTCAATATAAAGTCGATTATATTGTTGTAGACGGATACGATTTCTATGAAGGCTCCCGGGAAGATTTAATCTGTATAAAAGAATTTGCAAAACAAGAAGGAATCGCTTTCTGGTTTAGCGCTTCTATTTCGGATGAAAAGGAACTTGTAAAAGGACAAAAAATTCCTGCTGTTCTTACCGAATATCTTGACCAGCTTGAAATTATCATCAGCTTAAAACCACAGGGAAATGTGATTCACCTGGAACTCATTAAAGATCACGATGAAATAAAGGTGGAAAATATTCATCTTTCTCTTGATCCGAAAATTCTTCTCATTACAAAAGAGGATAACTGATTTATTCATCAATACTCCTCACATTCACATAACAAAGCAGAAAAAGTATGGTAATCCTCGGTAAAATCAGTATAATACAACCATGAACCCGGAAACATGTAACACCTACCTTCAGGATAAAAGAATCGTACTCACCCTTGACGCAGGGGGCTCAAAACTGGAGTTTTCCGCCATGAACGGGAATCAGGTGAAAGTATCTCCTTTTGTTCTTCCTGCTTCACCCGAAGATCTCGAAAGCTATTTGAATATCCTTGCCGAAGGATTCAGCCGGACATTACATCTCCTTAGTGAAGAACGAAAAAATGTAAAGGCAATCAGTTTCGGATTCCCCGGACCGGCTTTATATGAACAAGGGATAATCGGAGATCTGCCGAATCTTCCTGCTTTCAGAGGAGGTGTCGCATTAAAGGCTTTCCTCGAAAAGAAATTTAATCTTCCCGTTTATATAAATAATGACGGCAATCTCTTTACTCTCGGCGAATGGATAGATGGTTTTCTTCCATGGGTAAACGACTCCATCCGGATAAAAGGAAAGAATAAACGATACAGAAATCTTATCGGGATTACCCTGGGGACAGGATTCGGATGCGGAATTGTTGTTGATGGAAAACTCATTACCGGAGATAATAGTTCCGGCGGAGAAATTTGGCTTGTCAGGAATAAACTCATGCCCGAGTATAATGTAGAATCAGGGGTTGGTAAATCAGGCTTAAGTTTATATTACGCAAGAGAAACAGCACTCATTCCGGAATACTTTCCGGAAAGTATTCCGGCTGAA
>JAFGRV010000057.1 GCA_016934975.1 Spirochaetales bacterium
AAAATATTGATAATGAAATCGATCGTATTAATTATGAGTTTGACCGCCTAAACGGAGAATTACAGTTAAAATGACTCAATAGATTTTATAGTATACTATATCACAGTTACTTTTGTTTATTTAGATACTATAGGGAAGTGGAAAAGAGTTAATTAAGGAGATGACTGTACATATTCAGTATGAAGTTGAATTAGATACTACTTGAAGTAAAATATTTATGGACATTTATAAGTGAATTAGAAATACAATTCATCAAATAGTAACATTTCCCAAAATCTTATCCAACATTTAAAACCCCGGGGATTTTCGCCCCGGGGCAGCAATTGTAAGAAACATGAACTATCAACATACTAATGACGTAATTAGTCCGACATAATATTGGGCAATGAGTAATGCGTCGATGATATCGATCGTACCGTCGCAATTGACCTCGGCACAGGCAGTATCAATATCAGGATTTAATCCTACATAGTATTGTGCGACGAGAAGGGCATCCACAATATCAACGGTGCCATCGTCATTTATGTCCCCAAGCAAAAAACACCCCCCTCCCGGTGTTGCTGTCGGGTCCGGTGTGGTAACAGCTGTCGGTCCGGTGGTTGGTGTTGATCCGGAATAAAGCTGACTCTGTGGGACGATTTCCCGGGGTAGATACCGGTTCGACCACCACAGGTGGAGTGCCGCGTCCCCCCCGTTTTCATAAAATTCGACGACGATGGGATATCGGACGCCCATTTCCAGGGCTATCGTCCCCCGGGCTTCATACTCTTCACTCGCTGCGTGATCGTTCCAGTCATCAATCACCAGGACATTATTTATCCGCACACGCATCCCGTCATCGGATTGGGTGTAAAAGGTGTAGGTTTCCGTGATCCGTGATTCGATTGTTCCGGTCCAGCGGATAGAGAAGGAATCCGGGGGCATATTTCCTCCCGGCGATCCCCCTGCCCAATTCATGTCAATTTCAGGATCAACCCGGGTAAAATCAAGCTGATTAAAATCCCTGTTGAGATAATATTCCCCGAGCAGCCCGTCTCCGTCCCCGGGAGGGGTTGATGGAGCGGGGGTCGGTGTGGGTGCCGCGGCGGATTATTCAGATAATTTGTGACATATGAACCATTTCTCGGATTACTTCCCAGGGTATAATCCATGATAAAATTGGCAGTCGTTATAAAGCCGTTATAGCCGCATAATTTATAAGTGAGATATCCGAGACCGGCTTCATTCGATGCATACCGGAGCACTTTATTGACTTTTTTCCACTAGTGGGTTATATTCTCATTATTAAGGGACAAAGGAGTTTTAAAAACATGCAGGTGAGTGTTCATATAATGACAGCATCCACTCCAATAACTAAAAATTATGTCTATCTTGTTGCTGATGAAAAGAGTAAAAAAGCCGTCTTAGTTGACCCTGTGTGGGAAAAAAGTATGGTAGTCGAGGTTATGGAAGAAAAAGGCATCACCCTTACCCACATTTTACTCACTCATTCACACCCGGATCATGTCTTTTTGGCCGATTCATTGGCCCGTGACACGGGATGCATTGTTCATATGTCACAGATAGAAATTGATTATTACAATTTTAATTGTCATAACCTCGTTCCTTTAAATAATAATGAACAATTTTTTTGCGGCAATACCCTTATCACACCAATCCTTACCCCGGGCCATACAAAAGGGAGTCTCTGTTACATGATCGGTAATAATCTTTTTACAGGAGATACACTCTTTATAGAGGGATGCGGACTCTGCTGGGGCAAAGGAGCAGATCCGGAAGAAATGTTCGAATCCCTTCAGATGCTTAAACAAATTATTCCGGGACAAATGAAAATCTACCCGGGTCACAGGTTTGGAGTAAAACCCGGATTGCAATTTGAGAATGTCTTACAATACAACATTTATCTCGATTTTAAGAAAAAAGAAGAGTTTATTAAATACAGGATGAGAAAAAATCAACATCTGCTTTTCGCTTTCAAATAAGAGGAACAATTCAGTACCATTATTATCAGTATAACTCAACCATAATATCCTCCGTCAGTTTTCCGGAAAAAAAGTATTTTTTAAAAATCATACTTGACTCTTTATCGTATTGTAATTATTTTAAATTATTACGAATTCGAAATATCCGAAAGCGAGATAAAAATGGAAATCGATATTAAGTTGCTGGAGCTTTTTGGTCTTATTAATAAAAAAATTTGGAAAATGGTGGCTCCTTTTTTAAAGGAATTGCAGATGTCCGTGACAGATATGCTCCTCCTCCAAAGACTCGCTAAAAAACAGTCGTGCAAAGCCACGGAACTTGCGGCACTTATCGGTATTCCCACAAGTACACTCACGGGAATTGCAGACCGGCTTGTAGCAGGGGGGTATATTGAACGGGAACATGATAAAGAAGACAGGCGGAGTATTATCATGCGGGTGACCCCAAAGGTAAGGCTTATCATCAATGACAAAAAAAAAGTCATTGGAGAAATACTCGCAGAAAAGTTTAAGTCTATTTCCGAAAGCCGCAAAGAAAGACTCTTAGAAGATCTTCAGTGTATACTTACTATAATGGAAGAAAAAGAGGAAAATACGGAATGACAATATTTCCCTTTCATTTTACATTTTTAGATACATAAAGGAAATACGATGAATAAACCTATCAACCTTACAATACTTTTTACAGGACTTCTCCTGTTTCACATCGGCGTAATACCCGCACTTCACGCCCAGGAACAATCTTTCTCTATTGAAAGGGCAACAGCCATGGCATTAGAGAAAAACCCGTCTGTGGAAAGTGCACATTGGGATTGGCTTGCCGCATGTGCCAGCGCAGAAGAGGCACGATTGAAGATGTTTCCTTCATTAAATATCTCCGGAAGCTACCAGAAATTAAGTGATATTCCCCCGGCATCTATGACAATAGGAACCATGACCTATACCTTTCCCGAATCCCTCACCAATATTTATTCATTCAGCGCAAATCTTATGTATCCTGTGTTTGCAGGATTTCGAATCCGTGAAGCAGCGGCCATCGCCGGAATGCAATCCAGGGGAAAATACCTGGCTATTGAATCAATAAAACGCGCCCTTTTATTTGAAGTACGCCGGGCCTACTGGGAGGCAGTTCGCGCAACCTTCAATGTCGCCATGCTCAGGAAAAACCTGGAATTGACAGCTGTCAACAGAGACCTTACAGCCAAGTACGCTGCCCAGGGTACGGCAACAAAAAGCGAACAGCTTACTGCCGATTCCCGATATCAGCAGGCCGATCTGGATCTTGGTGATGCTGTTTCCATGCAGCGCAGGGCATATCTTGTTCTCGCAGCCCTCACAGGCAGAAGCAGCACAGAGATGCACTATACGGACGCATCCCTTGACGCGGCTATGCCTTTTGTTCTCACGACACAACCGGAAGCAAACCTGATCTATGATTTCGGTGACAATCCCGATGAAACCGTCCTCATCAACGAAGCTCTCGAAAAACGCCCCGAAACCAGGATATCCATACTTTCAAGCCATCTCGCCGAACATAGCAAAAAACTCGCGGAAGCAGGTCTCTATCCGAGTGTTTCTATTACCGGAAACTATACCTTTGCAGACCCGAATCCCAGATCTGCTTTTCAGAGCGATCCCGCCTTGTTTACAGGCACCTGGGTAGTCGGGATCCAGGTCAGCTATGATCTCGGGGGATTACCAGTCACCCTCAAAGAAAGGGAAGCCAGGCAACTCGGGATTAATAAAGCCCACAGCGATGTAATAAAACAACAGGAATCGGTGATGATGGATGTACGCACATGTCTTCTCGGACTTTCCCGCGCCCGCAGGGATGTTGAGATCACAAGCAGTATGGTCGATCAGGCCGGGGAAAACCTTCGGGTTGTACAGGAAAAAGCAGACCTTGGAATGGCAGGAAACGCGGATTTGTTAAATGCTCAAGTGAGCCTTTTACGCGCTCATTTTACGGTGACGAACAAGAAGATAGACCTGCACATAGCTGCTTCAGACCTGTCCCGGGCAGTTGCACGGGATGAAATCCAATAAGGGTAAGGTGAATTAATGCTGAAACTCCTTGCATATATAAAACCATACGTCATTCCTATTGCCGCGGTTGTCATGCTCGTTTTTTTTCAATCCATGGCAGACCTTTCTCTCCCAAATTTTATGTCAGATATCGTCAATCATGGTATTACGAATGGGGATGTTGATTATATCATAAGAACCGGAGGTCTCATGCTCATAGTAGCCTTTGGCGGGACTTTATGTGCCGTTCTTGCCGGCTACCTTTCATCCCATTCGGCGATGGGTCTCGGTGAAATTCTCCGGTCGAAACTTTTTACCCACATATCCGGATTTTCCCTTGCGGAATTCGATAAATTCGGAACCCCATCACTTATTACAAGGAACACGAATGATATAACACAGATCCAGATGGTCGTCATGATCATGCTCAGGATGATGATTAATGCCCCGATCATGTGTATCGGGGGTATTATCATGGCGTTATCAAAGGATAAAGGCCTCTCATGGGTTATTGTGGTCGTCATTCCAATCCTTGCATTGATAATCTCCGTGGTCGCCATAAAAGGGTTCCCCCTGTTTCAATCGATCCAGAAAAAAATTGATAAAATCAATCTTGTACTCCGTGAAGGCTTAACGGGGATCCGGGTGATCCGGGCTTTCAATCGTGAGGCTGATGAAAAAAGGCAGTTTGATAAAGCAAACCTGGACCTGACTCAGACATCAATCCAGGTAAACAGGCTTATCGCCATTCTCATGCCCATTATGATGCTCATTATGAACCTCACCACTATCGCGATCATCTGGTTCGGGAGCATCCGCATCAACCTGGGGACAACCAATATCGGAAACATGATGGCATTCCTTCAATATGCCATGCAAATACTCTTTTCCCTTCTCATGGCATCAATGATGTTTATCATGATCCCCCGTGCCCAGGCATCGGCAGAAAGAATAAACGAAGTATTTGCCCTCACCTCCACGATCAAAGATCCGGATACAGCGAAAAGGACTCCCCCGGATAAAAAGGGATTTGTCGAGTTTAAGAATGTCACATACAGCTACTATGGCGCGGAAGAACCGGCTCTGAAAAACATTACCTTCAAGGCTTGTCCCGGAGAAGTCACTGCAATTATCGGGAGTACCGGATCGGGCAAGACAACCCTCGTCAACCTGATCCCCCGTTTTTATGATGTTGACAGCGGACAGGTACTCGTCGATGGTATTGATGTAAGGGAGCTCCCCCAGGAAGCCTTGCGGGCAAAGATCGGGTACGTACCCCAAAAGGCGATCCTCTTTAGCGGATCAATTACGGAAAATATACGCTATGGCAAGGAAGACGCAACCGATGAAGAGGTGAAACATGCTGCGGAAATTGCCCAGGCATCCGAATTTATATCCGGCATGAAAGAGGGTTTTGATTCCGTGATATCACAAGGGGGGACAAATGTATCGGGAGGCCAGAAACAGCGCCTCTCCATCGCACGGGCACTGGTCCGGAAACCGGAAATTTATCTGTTTGATGACAGTTTTTCCGCCCTTGATTTCAAAACTGATGCACAATTACGGGCCGCATTAAGAAAGGAGACCCTTAATGCCACGGTAATTATTATCGGACAACGGGTTGCCAGTATTATGGATTCCGACAGAATCATTGTTCTGGATGAAGGTGAAATCGAGGGAATCGGGACCCATAGGGAATTATATCAAAGCTGCAAGGTTTACCGGGAAATTGTCGCTTCACAGCTATCGGAAGAAGAAATAGCATGAGAAGAAGAAGGAGATAGCATGAGCAACGGAAACAGAAATCAATCCCCCTCGGACTCAACCAAAACCTTTGGGCCCGGGAGGCGGCCGGGCGGTTTCGGCAGCAGGATGATGGGTCACGGCAGAGGTCCGGTAGAGAAACCAAAGGATTTCAAAAAGACAATGAAACGCCTTATTGTCTATCTGAAGCCGGAAGGTGTACGCCTCGGGTTTATCCTGATCTTTGCAGTTTTAAGCACAATCTTCGCTATTTTGGGCCCGAAAATAATGGGCCAGGCAACAACAAAACTCTTTGATGGTCTCCTGGCAAAATATATAGCAGTATCTCAACATATACCCGTACCATCAATCGATTTCGTCTATATCGGGAGAATCATTCTGGTCCTCATCGGGCTTTACCTTATAAGTTCTTTGTTCAGCTATATCCAGCAATATCAGATGGCGGGGGTATCCCAGAGAACAGTCTATACGATGCGCCGGGATGTAAACGAGAAACTCTCTCATCTGCCCCTGAAATTCTTCGATTCACGGACCCATGGTGAAATCATGAGCAGGGTCACGAATGATATTGATAATATCAGCACCACCCTCCAGCAGAGTCTGACACAGCTCATTACATCGGTCTGTACAATCCTGGGGATTTTGATTATGATGATAACAATCAGTCCATGGCTTACATTAATCACTCTTATCACTCTCCCCCTTTCATTTCTCGGGACCGCAAATATCGCGAAATTTTCCCAGAAAAACTTTGCGGCCCAGCAAAAGGAACTCGGTACTTTGAATGGCCATGTGGAAGAAATGTTCACAGGACACCCGATCGTCAAGGCCTTTGGTCATGAGAGTAAATCCCTGGAGGAATTCAAAAAAATAAACAGCCGGTTGTACACCGCAAGCTGGAAAGCCCAGTTTGTCTCAGGGATAATCATGCCCCTGATGAATTTTATCAATAATATCGGGTATGTTCTTATCTGTGTTGTCGGGGGAATCATGGCGGCAAAAAGAATGCTTAATCTCGGGGATATCCAGGCATTTATCCAGTATTCCCGGAGATTTACTCAACCTATTGCACAAACTGCAAATATCGCCAATATTCTCCAGTCCACCGTCGCTTCCGCGGAACGGGTTTTCGAAATACTCGATGAAACGGAAGAAATTCCGGATAACACATCCCCCGCCATACTAAAAAACCTGCAAGGAGAAGTCCGGTTTGATAATGTCCAATTCGGATATAAGGAAGATGATATTCTCATGAAAAACCTCAACATCCATGTAAAGCCGGGAAAAACCATAGCAATTGTCGGACCGACAGGAGCCGGCAAAACGACCCTTGTCAATCTCCTTATGCGGTTTTATGAAATCAGCGATGGAAAGATCACAGTGGACGGAATTGATATAAGAGATTTCAAACGGGGTGATTTGCGAACCATGTTCGGAATGGTACTCCAGGATACATGGCTTTTTAACGGTTCCATCAAGGACAATATAGGTTATGGCAAAGAAGGTGCCACGGAAGAGGAAATCTACAGGGCAGCCGCGGCAGCCCACGCAGATCATTTTATCCGGGCCTTACCCGAAGGATACGATTCGATGCTTAACGAAGAAGCATCGAACATCTCCCAGGGGGAGAAACAACTTCTTACCATAGCCCGGGCCATCCTGGCAGATCCCTCCATCCTTATCCTCGATGAAGCAACTAGCAGTGTAGACACCCGGACCGAGGTTTTTATTCAAAAAGCGATGAATCTACTGATGAAGGGACGCACAAGTTTTGTCATCGCCCACAGACTCTCTACAATACGTGACGCTGAAACGATTCTCGTTATGAATAACGGTAAAATTATTGAGATGGGAAACCACAAAGAGCTCCTGGCAAACAAGGGGTTTTATGCGGATTTATATAACAGCCAATTCACCGGCGCTTATGCCGACGGAACAGCAGTATAATATATGAAAGGAAAAACTGATATGGCAGCAAACGAAAAGACAGACAATCAAGACGCAGCAACGCAACGTAAAAAACCGAATGCAATAGGGTTGGTCATCTTATTGGTTCTTATAGTGACGGGACTCATTTTCGGGTATTTATGGCTTACGGATACACTCACCTATGTGAGTACGGATAATTCGACCATTGATGGTGAACATATAAACATAAGCGCCAGGATCCTGGGGCGGATAAAAAAAATAACGGCGGCAGAAGGAGATAGTGTCAAGGATGGTGAGGTAATTGTAATCCTTGATGATTCGGACCTTCGTGCCCAGGAAAAACAGGTTGCCGCGGCCCTCAATTCAGCGAAGCAGACCCTGACACTCTCCCAAATTACCCTGGACAGAACAGAATCGGATTTCAAACGGACTGAGACCTTATATAAAACAGGGGCTGTGACAAAAGAACAATATGATCATGCCGGGAATGCTTTGGACACGGCACGTGCACAGTACGCGATTGCCCAATCCCAGGTAGATACTGCCCATGCTCAACGAGGCGTCATCGAAGCTCAACTCCTGAACACCAGGATTACAACACCGATCCGGGGTGTCATCGCGAAACAAGTGCTCCATCCGGGGGATATAGTCCAGCCCGGACAGACCATTTGCACCATAAATAATCTCGAATCAATCTGGATCACGGCGAATTTTGAAGAGACAAAAATAAGGCTGATAAAACGTGATGCCCCGGTGGAAATCTCAATCGACGCGTATCCGGGAAAAAAACTGATGGGCCGGATAGACCGGATCAGCGCGGGTATTGTTCCACCGCCATTTTCAATCGGTGAATTCACGAAAACAACCCAGAGAATCCCTGTAAAGATATTGTTTGATTCAATACCGGATTACATGGTCCTCCTGCCGGGTATGTCGGTTGAGGTGAAAGTCAGGATAAAATAGGCCGTAAGTTGATGTTGTAATACATAATCCTTCATGACACCTGCATTAACCCCCCGTATTTTAAGTTGATTTTTATGGAGACCTGTGATAGACTGACCCTAAGTGAAAAACTCATATACGACATAAAAGGTGAATTTTTCAATACACGTATCAAAAAAACCAGGAGGATTAAAAATGAAAGGTAAAAAAATGCTCATTGTTGCTCTTATATTGCTTGTTTTCGTAACATTCGGAGCAACGGCACAAAATTACAGTGACGCACTCTCAAAGGCAGTTATGTTTTATGACGCAAATAAGTGCGGCCCAAATGTAGCGAATAACAATGTATTTAGCTGGAGAGGTGCATGCCACACCCAGGACGGCTCGGACGTCGGTGTAAACCTGAATGGCGGATTACATGACGCCGGGGATCATGTAAAATTCGGTCTTCCCCAGGGATATACCTTTTCCGTACTTAACTGGGCATTATATGAATTCAGATCGGCCCTTGATCAGGCCGGAACGACAAATAAACTCATCGCCATGATCAAATGGATGGGTGATTATATTTTAAGAAGCAAGTCCGGAAGCAGATTTTATTATCAGGTAGGTGAAGGTGAAGCAGATCACACCTATTGGGGCCCACCGGAAGAGCAGACGAATAACAGACCGACCTATGCATATGCAGATTCCAGTCACCCGGCCAGCTGTGTTCTTGGTAATACCGCGGGGGGACTCGCCCTTGCATACCTCAATTTTCAGGGTTCGGATTCAACCTTTGCAAACCAATGTCTCACTCTTGCGCGGGATTTGTACAATATGGGAATATCAAATGTCGGTGCTTCCAATGGCCAGTCTTTTTACCAGTCAAGTTCTCAATACGATGATCTTTCCTGGGCCGCCACATGGTTGTACGTCATAGACGGGAATCAGAGTTATCTTGATGATATTTATGAATATCTCCAGAAACCGACCAGGAATGGGGATATACCCCTGAATCAGAACCACTGGACCATGTGCTGGGATGATATGGGACTGGCAGTCTGCACAAAACTGGCGATGCTTACCGGCAGGCAGGAATATATCAATGTTGTGGAAGAAAACCTCCGTTATTGGATGAATGATATCACCACAACCCCGGGAGGCATGAAGTTTCTTGACAGCTGGGGCGTTCTTCGTTATGCAGCCGCGGAATCAATGATCGCCCTTCTCTATTACGGACATACGGGAAACCAGGCATATTATAACCTCGCAAAGTCACAGATTGATTATATTCTTATGGGGAATCCGGCTAACAAGTCCTACGAGATCGGATACGGTTCCAACTGGGCATTACATCCTCACCACCGGGCAGCAAACGGGTATACATACGCCAACGGCGACAACCAGAAACCGGCAAAACACGAACTTACCGGCGCCCTTGTAGGCGGACCGAATCAGTCGGATCAATTTACCGACGATGTAAACCAATATCAATATACCGAGGTAGCCATCGACTATAACGCCGGATTCGTCGGTGCTCTGGCAGGCCTGATAAAATACTCAGGCGGTATCGTATCCACCCCAGCCCCGACCACCACAGTCACAAACGCACCTACCGCTTCTCCCGTACAAACAGCAGTTCCCGGGAATCTCGGAGATGTAAATGGCAGCGGAACTGTTGACATTGTCGATGCCCTGCTTATCGCCCAATACTATGTTGATCTTAATCCGGCCAACTTTAACCCGGCAGTGGCAGATACCAATTGTAACGGATCGATTGATATTATCGATGCTCTTCTTATCGCACAGTATTATGTGAATCTGATTTCTGGTTTCTGCTTATAATAGAAATCAAAGACTTGTTTGTACAGCAAGTAATAATAACACATGATGTGCAGACAATTTTAAATGAATTATGAAGCGGGTATTTCTATTAATGTTATAGAGGATACCCGCTTTTTATCTTTCCATCCTTTTTTTCCATGTCCCTCCTTACTCGCTGTTACAGATATTACAATTGTCGTAATGTAGTGGTCGTTTACTTTAATTGTACAATAAGAACAGAAAACATTTATTTGCATTACCTTTATCTTTCTATTAGACTAATATGGGAGGTACCTGTATCCTGAAAACAAAGAATGAAATCTCCGCGTGTACACTTATTTTTGTTTTTTTCCTGATACCTGCTTTTTTATCTGCAAATGAAAAACCCTTATTTCTTTCTATTATAGATATAAATGCAAATCCGTTTTTCTATGAACCTTCTTACAATATTATCGGTCTTTCTTTAAACGGCAGTATACAGGCAGGGATTGATTTTCAGACTATCTCAATCGCTTTATTTGTAAACGATAATTATTTTATATGCAGCGGCCAGGACTTAAGCAGTCAATTAAATGCATACTGGAATGTACTACAGGGAACAGTATTAATCCATCATTCTCTTTCCGACAGTTTATCACTCCATTGGGGACTTGGGGCAGCCTGGATACTGTCAAGCTTCAACTACAATCTCGGGAGTCTTTTTACCAGGAATGAAATAGGGCCCTCGGCTGTTTTAAATCTCACAATCGCTACCCCTTTTTCTTTTCTGGATATCGGAATAATAAACAAGTTTGATTTATTTTTCAATACAGGAAAACCGTATCCCTACTATTATGGTGGTGTTCGTTTTAATATTCATCCATTCACGGATTTCTTTAATCTGTATCTGGAACCGGCCGGTCTTCTCTGGTTGTACGAGCAATATGACGAAAACATATTTTCCGGTATATTTCTCATCAATATCGGATTCTCTATGGATATCTCCGGTACATTTAAAAAAAATGAAAATAATGGCAAAAATGAAGCAGACGAGATACTGAAGGAAAATAAAGAATCCTTTGATTTACTGGAATCCGGAAACACGGATACCATAATCCATTTTAAAGGAATAATCTTTAAAAAAAGAACAATCGATATTCTGGAACAATCACTTCCGGTTATTTCCAAAATCGCCGATATCTTAAAAAATCAATCATCCCTGGTCATCGCCATTCGTGCATATTCCGACAACCTCGGAGACCCTGTTGAAGAATTAGAGCTTATCACTCAACGGGGTAAAATAATTAAACAATATCTTATTAAAGAGGGGATAGAACCTCAAAGAATCAAAATTCTTGAAAGCGGAAATATCGCGATAATTACTAATTTCGATTATGATATACAGGACTATTCGAATGTTACGGTAAAAATAATTTACAGATAGAGAATAGATTATTGATTATACGAAATAATGAAATATTAATTAAAAAGCGTGGTAAAAGATTTGACTTTACATTTTTTTTACAGTATATTCGTTGTAGTTATTTTTTAAGTTCGTGTAAATAGTGTAGAAAGTTTTTTAAAGGAGCTATTTTACTATGAATGCTTATAATTTATAGAAAGAATAACAAATATTTTTCTTTTTTATCAAATGTATTTAGTATTCTGTTAAAAATATTTCAGATCACTTTCTCATTTAAATACTCACATCATACAGTAAGCTATTATAAGGATGTATATACTATATATCCAATTTTACCCATCATTTATTGCAGCCGTTCTTACATTATTAATCCCGGAGAGACAATATGAGAATATTTATTTTTATCTTATTTTTTTCAATTATTACTTCTATATATGCGGAAATTCCATTATTAAAAAATACAGATATTCTTTTCAAAGAAAATAAAACAGGATATGACCTTTATATAAGAAAGATAAAGGGAATTGAATCAATTCTCCTTACAGAATCCCAGCGTGATCCCGAGTTTAAGCGAACAACCTACAGCCTCAGAACCCCCGATCCTTCACCGGAACATATTAATGAGATAAGATATCTTGACGGCAATTTGCTTTCCCAAATAAAAAATTCATATTTTCTTATAGACTCTTCTCCGATAGACCATCCTGTTTTGCAGAAAGCATTTCATTTTGACTTTCCCCGGGAAGTCCTTTATGGATTACCCTGGACTAGACACGGGAAAATAAAAATCGAACCCGGAATCATTATAAATGCCAGACTTTTTAAAAAAAAATACGCGGATTATTCCGGGGAGTATACGGATCAATGGATTACGTTGGTACCGGGTAACACTTTAGATACTCCCGGGGACGGAGACAACCTGAGTAAGGAATCGTCAGATAAAAATAATTCCGAAGACAAAATATTGGAAGTAAGCAGTTTCAGCAGCATTAAAAAAGATACTGAGATATTTGAAGCTGGCATACTCCCGAACGAACCCGGTTTACCGGAACCGGATGTTGTTTCTAAAAACCGGGAAAAACCTGAAGATAGTACAGATCCCTTAGATCCCGATTTTACCGAAGAAATTATTCTCAAAGACGCGAGCGGAAAAGAAATAAAAAAAACAATCTACAGGGGGAATGACGATGGCAGCAGAATAATCGAGAGTTTTCTCATTTATGAATATGATAAAAATCTTCTTGGTCGTATAACCGAATATAATGGCAACGCTGAAATGCTTTCTTTTTATCTGTTCGAATATGACGATCATGGAAATAGAATAAATGTCGGTCATTTTAATCCCGATGGGAATATTATTCTCCGGGAATGATGATAATCAGTGATTAATCCGGATTAACTGAATTACAAAAACAATTTTAATTATATAAAGTCGATTGTTTTCTACCGGGCAGCCGGACATTTTTAAAAACTTTATTTAAGGAGGATTGTATGAAAAAAATTATTCTGCTTCTTGGATTTCTCGGAGCAACGCTTATGCTATTTGGAGTTCCCGATATATTAAATGGAGAGCCTGATATACTAAATGAAGTTCCCGGGATATTAAATGAAAATTCTGATATATTAGATAAAGTTCCCGATAAAAAAAATTTTCCGGAAATTAATATTACAGGATACGAAGAGGATGTTCTTCTTCTTTGTCTTAATCCTGTTTTGAACTCTGTTGAAAATTTCGATAATCTGGAGAAAGTGCTTTCCCAGTATGTTAACTTAAGTGATATCAAAATTGAAAGAAGTATTAAACCGGAAAAGATTATTAAAATTCTCGATAAATCTGAAAAAATGATTTTGAAAGATAAAGATCTGGATAAACTGACCAAATATGAAGAAAAACTTTACTCTCTATATAAAATTAAAATAAAAGATAAAAAAATAAAATTAAACGAGTTTGAAAAAAAATTAAAACAAGAACGGAACATAATATATGCACAAAAGAATTTTTATTACCAGGTAACCTATGAACCGAATGATCCTGCTTACGTAAACGGACATCAATGGGGAATTACCGCGTCAAAGTTTAATGATGCCTGGGATTATTCTATGGGGGAAGATGTACTTGTCGCGGTTGTGGATACCGGTCTTGATTACACGCATCCGGATATTGTCGATAATCTCTGGATAAATCCCGAAGGATACTGCGGCTATGATTTCTCCGATGAGGATGACGATCCGATGGATTACAGCGACCACGGGACGATGGTATGCGGTGTGATCGCGGCTGTTTCGGATAATAATATGGGAATAGCCGGTGCCGCTTCCCGTGTCCGGATAATGGCAGTAAAAGTGTTTCCCAATGCCACAAGCGAGGTTCTTGCCGCAGGATTGAAATACGCGGCAGACTATGGTGCCGATATTATCAACAACAGCTGGGGACCCAAATACAGGAGACCAGAGGATGCGGCAGTCTCGGATGCGATCGATTATGCCTTTAACGCGGACTGTACAATCGTTTTTTCCGCGGGAAATGCAAATGATGACGCGGCATATTATTTCGGGGCTAATCATCCGCTTACCATCTCTGTGGCGGCAGTGGATGAGGAACTTTCAAAAACCAATATTTCGAATTTCGGGGAAGTTATCGATATCGCGGCACCGGGAAATAATATATATACCTTTCAACCAGGTGGCAGCTATCAATACTTTTCCGGTACATCGGCTGCTGCTCCCTTTGTTACGGCAGCAGCGGCCCTGCTTAAATCGAACAATCCGGCTCTTACCAATACGGAAATACGGCAGATATTTACCGATAGCGCACAACCATTAGACGAACCGCTTTTCTATTCCGCCGGATTTCTTGATGCATATGCGGCGATCACCGGGGTGTCTCCCACTCCGGAACCGCCGCCAACACCGGTAATAGTAAGCATTCCGCCGATAGATGAAGGAATGGATATCACAATTATCGGAGAGAGTTTTACCGATGAATCGCAGGTGATTATTCAGGGTGACGGTGTATACGAGTACTGTACAATAATATCCAGATCAACAGATACTATTGTTCTTGAAAATGAATACACTTTCGGAACATATGAAATAACGGTAATGAATGACGAAGTTCCGAGCAACGATGGAGAACTTATTATAAATTATGTTCCCCCGGAGAATCCCCCCGTCATAGGCATGATACCGGATGTAGAAGAAGAGGAAGAAATAATTATCCTGGGTGATGATTTTACCGACACCGGGATTACTGTACGGATTACCGGCGAAGGTATAGACGAAGAAGCAGAGATTGTCTCTTCCTGTAAAACCGCGATAATAGTTGTAAATAATTTTCTCCCCGGTGACTATACGATCACCGCGTACAACCGTTTGGAAGAAAGTAACGCGGTGGAATTTACGTTATATGAACTCGGCATGAAACCCGAGCCGGAGTACAATATAATTAATGGTTACAATCCTGTTTTTAACTGGCTTAATGGAACCTATAAGGATGATATGATTAATGGTAATAACGGGACGGATTACATAACCGGATATGGTGGTAATGATTTGATAAGCGGCGGCAATGGCAGCGATGTATTTATATATGGCGCCGGACATGGCATAGACACAATTACCGATTCCTCCGGAACTGATTCATTGATTACGATAAATATTGATGCTGAGGATATTACACCCTTTGTCGATGGTCTCGACTATATTCTCTTTGTTCCCAATGGAATGATACGGATAAAAGATCAATTTGTGAGTCCGAACTCCAGTGTTGAATATATCAATATTTGGTTTTAAGGAGGCGGTAGAAAAAACAAAGTGTATTCGATGTGAGTAAAAGACAGCCCGGGCATTCTCACACCCGGGCTGCTTTAATTAGATGATACTTATATTAATCTCATATTCCCGACTTCATCTGACTAATATGTTAATTAAATTTATTACAATTTTAAACAGATATACACGATTAACCGGATGTATCGAATTATACTCTATACTAAAAACGGATAACATAAACAGCTCCGCATTGTTTTAAAGGATTTCCGTCTCTGCCGTCCTCACCCTGAGCACCTGCTATCGCTATATTTCCATGTATTGCAACTGAATTGCCGAAGTAATCGTATGCCTGGACATCAGGGGAAGTTATTTTTTTCAGAAAAGACCATACCCCGTTAGATAAATGCCGGTAAGCATACAGTGCACCGCCATTTGTATTACCGGATTCAGGATCGCCGTCATCATAAGCGGCGCTGATTAAGATGATATCTGAAAAAACGGCAACAGATGTTCCGTAACAGTCGCTTGTATCATTATCCGGGGCACGGAGTATCGATGAAAGAATCCAGTTTTCTGCCTGTTGATCGAATTTAAAAATGTATACCGCACCTGAATCCATTGAAGGGTCTCCCACACCACCGTCTTCACGTTCTGCTCCAATGACAATATAATTACCCGAAATACTTAAAGAAGAACCGAAATAGTCGCCTTGCTGTCCGTCTGATGAAACAATAATATATTTTTCCGACCATTCATTGTCATCATCTTTTTGAAAGATATACACACAGCCTTGCCTTAGATTCGTTCCTATTTCTTTATTCATTGCCCCCACGACAATAATATTTTTATCCACGGCAAGAGAGCTTCCAAAATAATCATTGGTCATGGTATCGGATCCATGAAGAATTGCCGTCTCCTTCCACTCATTATCTTCATTTTGTTCATACACATAAACTGCTCCGCAATTATTCTTCGGTGAACCCGGTCCGCCGTCTTCATAAAGTGAACTTACCGTGATAATACCACTGTCAATCGCGACCTTTGATCCGAACTGATCATTCATTTCCCTGTCAGAGGCATAAAGAATATTCTTTAGCAACCATACACCCCCGGACTTTCGTGTATACACATATGCCGCCCCGCAATTCTTCAAAGGATTTCCATCCCCACCATCTTCCATCTGGGCTCCAACAACAATGATATCTTCATCAATAGCAATAGATCTACCGAAATAATTCTTATCTGCTTGATCAGGTGAATGGAGTACTGAGGTTTCTCTATAATCATTACCATCAATTTCAAAGACAGCGACCGCACCGCGGGATTGGGCGGTAACAAATGAGGTAATGATCCGGTTCCCGTAGATATCAACAGAATACCCTGTAGTACTTCCTGAAACCGAATCGGCGGGTAACAGTTTTACATCTACCGACGGATCACTGTTTGGTGACATGCCTCCCAAAACTGTAATAGGCAGAAAATCATTGACCACGGACAACCCTTCAGGATCATAAATAGTAACCTTAGCCACAACCGGGTTATCCGTATATGACGGCGCGCTCCAAACTATTATGTTTTCAATATAATCTTCATATTCCGCGTATGTTGGTGTACCGAAGATTCCTTC
>JAFGRV010000456.1 GCA_016934975.1 Spirochaetales bacterium
AAAATAAAAAATCTCTATCAACACTAAGGGGCAATACAATGATTTCCCGTATTATTTTTCTCTTCACCCTTTCTGTCACAGGTTCATATCTTATTGTTAATGCAACTCATATTGATTTTTTTCGAATTCTATTTGATCCCTTACAAATTATTTTCGTGTTCCTGTCTTTCTTACTCTTTTCCCTGCCGTTTTTTTTCTCCGGTCTCGTCTCTGTTTTAGCGTATTCCACGTATCCCCAAAAAGCAGGCATGATTTATTTTATCTCCATGACCGGTTCAACCATCGGAGCACTACTTCCCATCCTTAGCCTTCCGCTTCTTGATATCGGGGGAAGTATCTTCGCAGCCGGTGTCATCCCTCTTTTTTTCGTAAGTGCGGGATGTAAAAGGAGAATCACCAAAGGAATCCTTATCCTCTTCATGAGTATCCTCACACTCTCTCTCTTTTTCATAAAAAACACTCCATTCCTCGAAACCTCCCCGGGTCCGTACAAAACCCTTTCTCAATTATTACAGCTTCCCGGGACATATGTAGAAAAAACAACACATACAATACAAGGAAAAATTGATGTGGTCCGGAGTCACTTTATCCGGTATGTTCCGGGATTGAGTCTGACATATCAGGGAAAACTCCCGGCACAATATGCCATGATAAAAGACGCAGACCAGCAGATTACCTTTTATTCCATCAATCCATCAGCCTTACCCGATTTCCCCTTATACACACTCCCGTATGCAGGATACCTGGTAAGCAAACCGGTCCGGAACCTTCTTATCGTGCAGAAGGGAGGGGGCACGGTACTCCCCCTCGCTTTCATTGCAGAACCTAAGAACATCTTCGTTTGTGAAGAAAATCCTGTTATTGCAGAACATATAAGTGAAACATACAAACATGAAGGTCTTTTTGTCATCAATAAAAGTCACAGGGAATATATTAAAAAGACATCTCTTCTCTTCGATATTATTCACATCGAAAACTGGGGGTCTTCTATCCCCGGCTTTGCGAGCCTGACCACAGAATATCTTTACACAATTGAAGGGATGAAAACCTATATTGATATTCTCACCGATAAAGGTGTCCTTATTATTCCGCGGAAACTCCTCCTCCCCCCCTCCGATTCATTACGGATTTTTTTATCCGCGTATACCGCATTAAAAGCAAAAGGATATACGAATCCGAAGATTCATATTATGCTTATAAAACATTGGGATATTTACACATTACTCGTATCAAAAACGCCTTTTACAGGCAACCGCTTAGATACAATCAAAAAATTCTGTTTTGACCGTGGATTTGATCTCCTGTACTACGAGGGGATCACGGAAGAAGAAACCGGACAATTCGTCAACTCAAAAGAATCTTTTCACTATAACGAACTTCAACGATGCATGGAACATTCGCAAGAATTGACACATTACTTGCATCATTATTTTCTCGATATTAGTCCGCAAGGAGATAACAGACCGTATCATAACAAATATATAAAATGGGAGAAACTGCCGCAATTCTACAAAAGTATCGGCAGCCGGATGTACACCCTCATCCTCTCGGGGGAAATCATTATCTGGTTTGTATTCGGTGTGGCCTTAATTGTTACCATGGTTATCCTTATTCTTCCCACGGCGCTGCTCCGAACGAAAAGAAACAAAACATCCCTTCCCCGTTTTATTTACTTTTTAGCAATCGGCGCGGGATTTATGTTTATGGAAATAGTCTTTATTAATGAATACACACTTCCCGCAGGCGACCATGTTATCAGTTTCAGTTTTGTACTCTGTCTTATATTCGTATTCTCCGGAATCGGAGGATACGTATCATCACGATTTAGGGCGGTTCACTTGCGGATTATTTTTAGCATCCTCATATCCTTAAGTATCCTTCTGTATTTCAGCATGGATTTCCTTGTTCATCTGCTTCTTTCCATCGAAATCATCCCGCGGTTTATCCTCATGGGTGTTATCATGATACCTCTGTCCCTCTTAACCGGGATACCTTTCCCCGCCGGTTTAGACAATCTTTTATCGTATCCGGATGAAAGGGCGTACAGCTGGGCAGCAAACGGATGCACCTCGGTTCTTGCTTCAATTATCTCCGTTCCCGTCGCAATGACCTGCGGCATACACATACTCTTTCTCTTCGGGGCTCTTGCGTACGGAATAGCATTGGCGATGTTTATACTTATACGACGGAAAACCTGAAAAATGCAGATTGAGTGTCCCTTAGTCTTTTATTCCGGATTTATACATTATCTCAAGGCTTCTTTTCGTGCCTTCAAGTTTGCTGATGATCTGATGCGCTTCCACCAGACGCTCAGCCATGACAGTAAGCATCCTCACTGCAAATTTCGGATTCTGCTGTACTTTATCAATAAATTCCTTCTGACGGATAACGATGACTTCCGTGTCCTCCGCTGCTTCCACTGACGCTGTCCTCGGCTTACTAAGGAGAAGACAAAGTTCCCCCAGGAAATCATTCCGCTTTAATATGGAAAGAGTGATCTTTTCCGCATTTACTGTCTTAAAGACCCTCACCGAACCTTTTACGATCACATACATTTCCGTCCCGGTAGATCCCTCTTCACAAATAAGATCATCTTTTTTAAATACACGCTTTTCCATATATACTCCATAAAATTCTAACTACTCGTCATTATCATAATAGTATACTATCCCACGAGGTCACTCTGCAACAATAAAAATACACCCATCCATTTTCCATGGAGTAAAAGGAATAACTTATTTTTTTTGTTCCGGATAAACCCCTTTATCAAGAAGTGTCCTGTATACCGATTCTTTTGTTTTCAGCATGCCGTAGGGAATTTGATATGCTTCCTCAAGATGTTCTTTGGTAAATAATTCCTGTGTCGGGCCAAGACGTATATTCCTCTTTTTATCAATCAGGATCAAATAATCCGAAAACTTCTCTGTGAGCTCAAGTTCATGAGCAGAATAAAACACACTTATGTTATTCTTCCGGGCATACTCACAGATAAAGGTGAGTGCCTTAATTTTCTGATATTGCTCCAGAGCAAAAACCGGTTCATCCATCATAATAATCTTTGAACCATATAAAAGACTAAACGCCAGGAGCACTCTCTGGAATTCACCTTTACTCGTCTCCTGTGTCTTCTTTTTCAAGGTTGATGAAAGCTCGAATACATCTATCAACCTTTTTATAAAATCGTCTTCCCTGGTTTCCAGGTAGCCATTTTCGTACACAAAATGAAGAAGCTTTTCCACAGGCTCTTCCGACTCAAATTCCAGATTCTGATAAATAAAAGAGACATACCGCTGCCGTTCTCTCTCGTCCCGTAAATCCCGGGTATCGATACCCTGAATAAGAACCCTCCCCTTTTCAGGAACCAGTGTTCCCCCGGCAAGAAGAAGAAGGGTCGACTTTCCCGTTCCATTTTGTCCCAACAATGAGGTTATCCCGGCAGGCAAAGACAAAGAAAGATTTTCAAATACCGGTCCTTCCATGTCCGGATAATGAAAAGTGATAGTGTCTAAGAGTATGAGGTTGTCCACGATATTTTTCTCCAATTTCCATTAAAAGAGGTCATTGTCATTTCCCCAGCTTTGCTTCCATGACCGCTTTATCAAGACTAATCTCCGCGTGTTCCCGCAGTTCGGTTAATTTTACTTTCAGATTCTCATTCACTTCTTTTTCCGTAATCTGCTTTCTAATCGCTTCCTTTACATCTTCATAATCTAATTTAGTGCTGTCTTGTTTGCTGGTCACTTTAATAATATGATAGCCGAATTGAGTCTCAACAACGCCGGAGATTTCTCCGACTTTCAGTTGAAATGCAGCCTTCTCGAATTCAGGGACCATTTGCCCCCGGGTAAAAAGCCCCAGTTCCCCGCCTTTTTCTTTACTCGGGCATTGTGAAAATTCCTTTGCCGTATCGGAGAAATTTTTACCTTTTACCAAGGCTTCCCTTATTTCTTCGGCTTTAGCTTTATCTTCTTTGGTGAACAAAATATGCGAAGCATTTATTTTCTCGGGGCTATAGAAATGTTCTTCATTCGCTGTAAAAAATTTCTTCATCTCATCTTCTTCAACCACAACCTTTGCATAAAATTCATCTGAGAGATATTTTCGCAGCATCATATTATCCCTGATTTTTTCCTTAAAACCCTCAAGGGTATCCCCGATTGTCGTTAAGGCCTGTTGAAATTCCCCTTCGGACTTATAGCTCGCCTTTACACGCTGGATATATTGGTCAATTTCATCTGCAGAAATCGTAATATTTTCCTCTCTTGCCTGATCCATTAATAAAATCGAATCGATCAATTGATTTGCTATACCCATCATCTCCTGCTCGGATATTTTCTGCTTCCCTGCCCTGGAAATATAATCATTACATGCAAGATCAAATTCGTTCTCTGTTATTGTAGTATTATTTACCGTTATCATTTAAGACTCCATACCTGGTCACTTTATTTTGCGCTATATCCGGAAATGAAATTTTGATAAGATTGTCATGAAATATAAAATCAAAAAAAACCATCATTAGTGCAATGCATACAAGATAGCATTTGAGTAAAATATCGTCAAGGGGGGGGCTGCTTTACAGCAATTCCCGGTAAACAACAATCCCCTTGCCCGCGCTACCTGTTCCCCGAAACAGACGATTTTAGAACTTTTGGGGAGGATGTGTTGTTTGATATTCAGATAGAATTGGCTGATAAGATGGCTTGATTCATCAAATACTTTTTATTGCATCAATAGCTTCCTGGACAATTTTCTCTGAAATCCATAAAGAAGATCCGGAGAGTGTTTTTATTGCCCTAATTCCTTCTTCTTTATCAATATAGTCATTACCCACATTCCAGATAACAATGCCTAGGGAACCATGAACTTCCAGGTTTATTAATTTTGCATAAAACATAGCAGAAGTATCATCTGTTAAAAGCATTCGTGCTTCCATTTTTCTTGCAAGAATAAATGATTCCGCTTCTCCTCTATGCAGGTCAGCTATCCTGGTTAAAACAGTTGCTTCCCTCTGCTCTGATTCTGATAATTCTTTTATCTTAATCCATTCCGGCCACTCATTTTTTATATCAACATTTAAGCATATTTCCTGAAAAACGGTTTTAGGTACGTAAATCTCTCCTAAGGAGTTTAGCAAGTGTAAAAGATTGGTTTCTCTTAAATGAATAACCGGGCCTGCATCACAGATAATTATTGTCATTATTTCCCCTGTTTATTTTCTAAACCCCACTCAATATCTTCTCTTTGAAATTGCTCCATTAACTCAATTTTGTTCTTACGAATAAATTCGACTATGACTGCTTGCATAAAATCATCTTCAGATTTGAAATACCCGGAAGAAATGTATTCTTTTATAGAATTGAAAATAGGGTCTGATAAATTTACC
>JAFGRV010000457.1 GCA_016934975.1 Spirochaetales bacterium
GAGTTATAGCATGAAAAAAGATGACAAAGTCAAGAAAAGTAAAGACCTGGAAGATTGTGTTTCCGTTATGAATCCGGAAATGGCAAGAAATTATGAAGATAATGAACCATGTAACGATGGAACAATAAAAAAAGATAAAAAAGAGGAATAGACTTTGAAGAGATAAATGTCTAAGTCGTTTTACTCTCGTTAAAGTTTTTTAAAACAAAATGAGCGAAATAGATACGTTCGTTAAATCCGTACTTTTTATAGAAAGATCTCCTGAATGATTCTGAATCTTTTGAATTATTCAGCATGAGTCGTACACAACCATGCTGCGATGCTAATTCTTCGGCCTTTTTTAGCAGAATGTTCCCGATTCCTTTACCCCTATGATTTTGATCAATCAGCAAATCGCTGATATATAATTCGCTTCCGAAATATCTTTTTCTTCCATTAGTCTGATGTTCATACTCCGGCAGAGTAGCACGTCTTTTCGTTGTTGTCAATCGGGAAGAATATGAGTATATGAAAAGGTATTATTTTAATTAATGATTAACGTATTAATTTAAAAAAAGGATTATTTTTTGTAAATAAAATATTTACTCTGGATGTCATCTGATCGATTGAACGGGTAGAGAGTATCTGATCCTTAATCATAATACTCTTATCCAACATATGAATTGTAATAAAGATGCTATCGATATCTTTAATGCATATTGGAACAGATAAAGCCATTCCTTCTTCACTCAAATCAAGTGTTTTTGCAAGGATTGTCTCATTCGTCCCGACATTAATATTAAAATGTTTTAATGATTCAGGAAGATAGTCGGCAGAAATTCTCTCTGCTTTTCTTCTTTCAGTTCCTATATTAATCATTCTATCACACTCCCCTTTATATTCATATTTGTGTCAGTTTACAATACTGTTTTTTACTTGTCAATAATTATTGGCATCGCAGATGCCTTTAAATCCTTCGAATTCTTTAAATTTTATAAGGAGAGTTTTCATTCATTTATGTATTCACCCCGGAAAGAGGTGGTTTGACTTCTTTCAAAAGAAAAGAGACACTTTTAATATTGTTTTTATGAAGATGAATGCTCAAAAAAATATGATATTCTGAAATTATCTCTTATGTGAAATCCAAGTTTCTTGTAGAGTGAAATTGCCGAAGTATTGCTCTTTTTTACAAATAATGAAACAATTCCTTTCTTTTGAAAGATCTTGTTTAATAAAAGATATAACAGGTAATGAGCATATCCGTTTCTTCGTTCTTCCTGCAATGTATATACCCCGCCGATCTGATCAGTAAAGAAGCCTCTTGCATTTGTTTGCACTTTAGCAATGGGGATATTATTTTTTTCTGCATAGATAATTATATTATTTTTTATCATCATTCTCAGGTGAGATAAACAAATTTTAGGTTGGAAATGAGAAGGAATAACAAATACCTCTTCCAGTTCATATTTCTTCTGAAGTGAAAAGAGTTTCTCCGCATCCTTCGGTTGAGCACTTTTTATGAGAATATCAGGAGATAAGGAAAATTCCGGTTTTATAAGAGATTTTTCGGTGATGGTCATTAAATAATACTCTACATGTGTCGTAGGTTTAAAAGGTAAAAAATTTTCTATAAAAGCGACATCATAAGTCAATCCCATTATTGAGTGAAGTTTACTCATGTATCGATTAATAGACGCAAGGAAGAATTCCAACAGCGTATCACCCCTTTTATACTGGGCCTGATCAAGCAAAGGAAGAATAAGGCCGTTTCTCGTGAGCATGATCGCTTCCCCAATATTTTTCTTGTCCTTTCCACGGTTTGCGAGGATCGTACAATCATTTTTATTGGTGAACTGATATTTATTGAGTTCTATAAAACGTGAACTAAAGGATACACATTTCCACTCTTTCGGGATGATGAGGTCTTTTATTTGGTAAAAGTCTTTTCTTTTCAGGACATCCCAGGTCATTATCTAAACGTATGCCTCTCCTTTCAGTTCATCAATATATTGTGAGGCTGAATGGGCGGCGATAGCACCTTCAGAGGCAGCGACAATAAGTTGTCTGAAGGGTGTGTCTCTTACATCTCCGGCAGCAAAAAGCCCTCGTATAGTTGTTTCCATTTTATTATTCGTTTTGATATATCCTCCCTCATCAACCTCAACAGATAGATCTTTGATAAGTTTTGTCTGGGGAATAGACCCCACGAATACAAATACCGCATTCACATCCTCGATATAGTCGCGCTCATCTTTATTATTGAATAAGGTAACCCTTTTAACCGATGTATCGCCGCTAATATCTTTGATTTCCGTATTAAATCGTACTTCGATATTTTTATTACCCAATACCCTGGATGCAAGGGACTTTTGAGCCCTGAATTTGTCTCTCCTGTGAACGAGTATAATTTTATCCGATAATTTTGATAAAAACATCGATTCATCACATGCGGCATCTCCGCCGCCGACAACTATCATTTTCTGACCTTTAAAAAAAGGACCGTCACAGGTGGCGCAATAAGAGACTCCTTTGCCCGCGAATTCTTTTTCACCGGGAATTTTTAATGTTCTATGTTTGGCACCGGTGGAAATAATGACTGTAGAAGCAGTAATTTCCCCGGAATAGGTTTTTACTACAAAGATATTATTTTCTTTCTTTATTTCTTGTACACTGTCACTTATAATTTCCGCGCCGAATTTTTTTGCCTGGTCTTCCATTTTCTGTGAAAAAATATATCCGGGAACAGGATCATTGAACCCGGGATAATTCTCCAGATTATCAATAATCATAGCCTGGCCGCCTGCTGCCATTTCTTCAATTAACACGACATTCAGGTTTGACCGGGCTCCATATTGTGCAGCAGAAAGACCTGCCGCACCTGCACCAATAATTATAAGGTCTCTATCCGTTTTTTTCATATCTATCCTCCACCGGAAAATTGTATTGAAAAAATTATGTTTTTTTCAATTATCTTGAGCCGACTGTAGAATTCAATAATTGTGGAATTGTATTCTACCATCGAATTCAAGGGAGGTTCCTGCAAAGAACCTCAGCTTAATATTGATTATTATGCAAAAAATATATAAATTTGAATATATGTTTACGCAAAAAAATATCTTTTGTTTTATGATTTTTTTTAATTTATTAGCTTTTACTCTTATTCCGGTCTCAGCTGATAAATTATATCAGCCTCGAATGGTCCCGGATTTATATATAGGTGAACTTTCTCAAGCATCCATACCCCTCGCATTAGATACTGCAATTAATGCATCCTTGAAGCTTTCCGGTGTTTCAGACGATAGCATAAAACAAAGAAGGAATCAAGTTTATATGTTAATTGATAATGTGAAGGAACACATTAAGGATATACGATCCGGAAAGGACAAAGCAGAAGAAGTCCTTCATTATCTTCATGATAATCTGTTCCGCCGCTATTCTGTGAACCAGACCAGGATAGATGTTATTTTCGATAACGGAACATTTAATTGCGTTTCTTCCGCGGCAATCTATTTACTCTGTTTACGGGCGATAAATATTCCCGTGTGGGGAATAAAAACAAAAGATCATGCGTTTTGCCGGATAAAGACCGAAGATGGTGATTATGATGTTGAAACTACGAATATATATGGCTTTAATCCGGGTGTAAAAAAAGATTTTACCGATGAATTCGGAAATATCACCGGATATTCATATGTTCCCCCGGGGCATTATTCCGGAAGGACCGAAGTGAGTGATCTTGAACTTCTGAGTCTGATAATTCAGAATCGCATCACCTATTTAAATCAAAAGAATAATTATTATGAGGCCTTCGAACTGGCAGTTGATCTTTATGGTCTTTTACCTCATGAAGATACCTATAATACCCTCGTTGCTCTTACCGGGAATATGGCTCTCTGGTATACAAATAAAAAAGAGTATGAACAGGGGATAATATTTTTTGATAAGGTGATGAGCATGTTTCCTGAGAATACCCAACTTTCGGATGTTCGCTATAAGTTTTTACACAATTATATAATTTTTCTATTAGACAGGAAAATGATGGAAGAGGCCGAACAACTCGTTTTAACTCGAAATAATTTAGGTTTATTCGAAGAAAAGGATTTTGTCGAATTGATGATCTACATCGTTCTGGATAAGGCCAATCTTTTGTCAAAACAGTCCTTTTCCGATGCAATAGACTTAATTAATGCATCTATATTACTCTACGGTGATGATAATCGATTGATAAAAATAAAAAATTCCCTCGTGACAAACTGGATTGCTTCACATATCAATAAAAAAGAATGGGATGTGGCAGAGAGGCTTGTTCACTCCTTGTTTGAAAAATCGGAAATTACCAGGGATCAATGGAAAAATTCCTTGTCGATCATTTTCAATGGCCAAGCGGTTATTATTGCAAAAGAACAAGGAAATCTTGAGGCGGCGGCATATATAAAGCAATGTCTTGGGATTATCGGAAAAGACAAAGTATTAGAGAATAATTATAACTATTACCGCTACAATTATACAGCAACGATCCATAACCAGGTCATTGAACTGGTAAAAGAAAAGAAATATACCGAAGCAATTCAATTATTGGAAGAAGGGCTGAAAAATGTAGAAGACAGCTCTTTATTAAAAGGTGATCTTGAAAAAGTCCGTAAAATGATGAGTTAGTAATAAAAATTTCTCTTCTTTTATTTAAACGAGGCGAAATATATAAAAAAACTCTTTTTCTCTTTGTTTCATCGAATAATCAATCGTACCTTGATATTCCTCTCAATAAAATGTATAATTTGCCATACATAAAAAAAAACATTATTTTTTTTATAAAAGGAATGATAAAAAAAACTTGAAGAGTGAGTTGCCGGAAATAGGTCCAGAATTAGGTTATTGATCGGTTAAGGAATGATAAGTAAAGAACACAACAGTCGGAATAGATCAAGAATACTCATAATAGTGCTATGCTTTTTTTTATTTCTCTTACCTGTTCTATCAGCCTGCCACACATCGCTTAAAGGTGATAATATACCCCCTATTCAAAAGGGATATATAGATCTCAGGCAATTCGAGAATCAGGGGTTTGATAATATCCCGTTAAATGGAGAATGGGAGTTTTATTGGGGGAAATTTCTCTCTTTTGATGATTTTCAGGAAGATATCTCTACAGATAAAAAAAATTATCTGGTTGTACCCGGTTTCTGGAAGGATGACAGGATCCTGAACCAACCCCTCAGGCACGAAGGATTCTGTACGTATCGTCTTCATGTGGATCTGACAGACGGCTTGCATCAATTCGGCATTAGAATAAAATCGGTTTATTCTTCATACAGACTCTATGTCAATGACCGGCTATTATTAGAGAACGGTAAGGTAGGGGAAACAAAAGAAGAATCCGTCCAGAGACTTGTTCCACGGACTATTTTTTTTGATGTCTACGGCCCCATAGACATTATCTTGCACATTTCGAATTTTACAATGGAGCAGGGTGGGGTAGTAAATCCGATACTCTTCGGCAGTCAGGTAAGTATTTTAAATGACAGAGAAATAAATCTTGGATATGAGTTATTTCTTATCGGCGGTATTCTTATTATCGGACTTTATCATCTCATATTTTTCTTAGGAAAAAAAGGCGAGGAATCCTCACTTTTTTTTGGCATTTTTTCCATAGCTATTGCACTTCGGATATTTCTACATTCCGAACAATTTATCAATGTTATTTTTCCTGATTTTCATTGGCAATTGCTCATAGGTATACAAATTCTTACGTATTATATTGCAGTGCCTTGTTTTATTCAGTATCTTTACAATGTCTATCCTCAGGAAACGTGGAAATATTTCCCAAGGATATATTTTATTATTCATGGATGCGCGGTTTTAACACTCTTCTTTCCTTATAAAATAAGTAATGCGGTTTTGACCATTATCCTCATTCTTACTCTTATCGCGAGTTTATATACTTTTTTTGTTATTATAAAAGCATTTATCAGGAAACGAAGCGGTTCAATCGTTTTTTTTATCGGTTTCCTTATCTTTTTCCTTACGATTATCAATGATTTGCTCTATGCCCAGGAAATTATCCTGACAACATATCTTGCACCTTTTGGCTTATTTATTTTTATTTTCTTTCAGGCAATTATCCTGAGTACCCGGTTTTCTTCAACATTTTCTAAAATTAAAAAATTATCTGAAAATTTGAATAATCTGCTGGAAGAAAGAAAAAAATATTCGAATGAACTTGAAAAAGAGGTTGCCCTCCGGACGAGCGATCTCACAGATGCGAACCGTGCAATGATCAGGGTTATGGAGAATATGAACAGGGCTAACAAAGCTAAAAGTATTTTCCTTGCGAATATGAGTCATGAACTTCGCACACCCCTTAATGCAATCCTGGGATTCGCAGAAATCATTGAAAAACAGGGTGATCATGATAATTTTCACAAGTACTCCCGTATGATTGTAAAAGAGTCTGAAAAATTAATGGCCTTAATAAATCAGATATTGGATATTTCGAAAATTGAAGCCGGAAAGCTGCAAATCGAGGTGATCCCCTTTCATCTTACCGAACTCTTATCATCAATCTCGAATTTTTATGGTCTGTTAGCAGAAGAATCAGGTCTGGAATTTAATCTGGAAATAAAAGGAGTTGTCCCGGATTTTATCAGGGGAGATCCCTTGCGGTTGCGGCAGATATTGGTAAATCTGATCGGAAATGCCGTAAAGTTTACTCCAAAAGGTGGAATTACTGTTATAATAGAGAGCCTGGAGACATCCTCCGAACAGAACATTTTGTTAAAATTCCAAATAGTTGATACGGGAATCGGTATCCCAAAAAATAAACATGATGTCATCTTTAGAAAATTTGAACAGGGTGACAGCTATGTGACGAAAAAATACGGGGGATCAGGTCTTGGTATCACCCTCGCAAAACAATTTGTCGAACTTATGGGCGGGGAGATTGGTTTTGAGAGTGAAGTGGACAAGGGGAGTACCTTCTGGTTCTTTATTCCCTTCGAATTATCCACTGAACAGGAACAAAAGGCTTTACAACGGGGAAGTGTCGGATTTATTCCTTCAAAAATAACCGCAACCATTCTTCTTGTAGAGGATTATCCGGCAAACCAGCAGGTTGTTAAAGTTCATTTATCTCAGGTGGGATGCAATGTCATCATAGCGGAAAATGGTAAAAAAGCGATTGAGCTCTTAAAAAATATAACCTGTCACCTCATTCTCATGGATATCCAGATGCCGGAAATGGATGGGAATACCGCAACAGCGTATATACGAAATACATTAAATATGATAGAAATTCCGATAATTGGTTTAACAGCCCATGCTTTTGAATATGAAAGAAAACATTGTATTGATGCCGGAATGAATGATGTCCTTGTAAAACCATTTATGAAAAATCAATTAATTGAAAAAGTGACATACTGGCTTCTCAATTATGAGAAATTCGATAAAAGTAATATCATATATAATAAAGCAGCTGTCGAAAAAAAAGAAGAGAATGCAGTTTACTCGGAGACCTTTTCACTTCCCGTTAATATTAATCAGGTAAAACAGGAGTTTGCAGGAGATTTGCATTTCTTCTATAAGATACTGTTAACCTTTCTGACAAATCTTGATGAACAAATAGTACTTTTACAGAATGCAATCGATAATAAGGAAAAAGATAAAATTGCTTTTGAAGCCCACCGGATTAAAGGGGGAGCTGCAAATTTAAGAGCAGAAAAAATTGCTCTTATAGCTTCTCACATTGAGCAATTGGGAAAATCGGAAACGTGGTCCAGGCTGCCGGAGAAATTAAAAGAATTAAAAAACGCTATTTTACGGTTATGGCAATTTTACAAAGAGTGGGAAAATAAGAAATGAGTTTTCTTTCTCTCCCCGGAATATTTAATTTTTTTTTATTAAGGAAAGTGAAATGGATAGACAATCAATAATCGAAAGAGCTCAAGACTATATAGATCGGGAATCTGATCTTTTTTTTAAAAAACAGGTAGCCGATTTATTATCGGAACTTGATCGTCATCCTCAAAACAAGGCTATTTTAGAGGATTTAAATGACCGTTTTTACACAGATCTCGAATTTGGTACCGGCGGTCTTCGAGGTGTTATCGGAGGAGGGTATAACAGACTTAATCCGTATATTCTCAAACGGGCAACCCAGGGACTTGCATCGTATCTCAAAACACAGGTTCCGGAAGGACAAGCTTCTATCGTCATTGCTTTTGATTCCAGAAACTTTTCTCCTGAATTTGCAGCTGAAGCGGCCCTGGTGTTAGCGGGAAATGGAATTAAAGTCTATCTCTTTTCTTCTCTCAGACCGACTCCGGAACTTTCTTTTGCAGTACGATATCTTAAGACGAGTGCCGGTATTGTTATTACCGCGAGTCATAATCCGAAAGAATATAACGGATATAAGGTCTTCTGGAATAACGGAGCCCAGGTATTACCACCCCATGATAATGGGATTATTAATGAAGTTCTTAACGTTCAGGGAGATATCATCTCACTTTCACGGCAGGAAGCTTTGGATCAAGGTCTTTTGGAAATCATAGGGAGTGAGATTGATACTGCATTTTATTCAATGGTAAAAGGTCTGTTATTACGCCCCGGTCTTTTCACAGAAAAAAGCCATCTTACGGTAGTGTATACTCCTCTTTTTGGGGCCGGGGCAGTACCGGTTTCTACTATGTTAAAGGAAATGGGAATCGAGGTTGTGTTTGTAGAAGAACAAAAGAATCCGAACGGTAACTTTCCAAATCTAAAATATCCGAATCCGGAAGAAGCATCAGCCATGAAAATGGCCCTGGAAAAAGCTGAAAGAATAAAAGCCGATTTGGTTCTTGGGACAGATCCGGATTCCGATAGATTGGGAATCGCGGTTCCGGAGGATGGGGAATACCGCCTTATAACAGGAAATCAACTCGGGGTACTCCTGGTGGATTATATGCTATCGAGTAAAAAGGAATTGGGGACGCTTCCAAAAAGATCCGCCATCGTGAAAACCATAGTCACATCCGAATTAGGCCGTGTTATTGCCGGGGATTATGGAGTTGAATGCCATGATACCCTTACCGGTTTCAAACATATCAGCAGTAAAATTAATGATTTCGAGAAAACGGAGGACGGTCCGGAATTCCTGATCGGTTACGAAGAAAGTTATGGATATCTTATCGGCACGAAGGTTCGTGATAAAGACGCCGTGACTGCCGCTGCCATGACATGTGAAATGGCTCTTTTTTATCAATCCCGCGGTAAATCGATTCTTATACGGCTTTATGAATTATATAAAAAATACGGATACTACCGGGAGGTTCTCATTTCAAAGTATTTCAAAGGAGAAACCGGAATCACAACCATGAAAAATTTCATGGATATCTTAAGGACACAACCACCCCATGAGTTTGCAGGACAACGGATTGATGTCATAAAAGATTATAAAACCCAAAAGATCCAGGATATAACTACCGGGAGAATAGAAAATACAATTGATCTCCCTGTTTCTAATGTGCTTCAATTTATATTAGAGGATAAAAGTATTGTTTCCGTGCGGCCTTCAGGGACAGAGCCTAAAATAAAATTCTATGCTTCCTGCAGATCTCTTCCTGAAATGGAAATAGAAAAAGCAAAAAAAATAGTCGGTGATAAAATTGAATTGATAGAGGCAGATATAAACCGCTTAATAGAAAAAATGGGATCTGTATAACCTTTATCTGTGCTTAATTCTCGGTCTGAATATTTTCTTGTTTCTCTTCCATCTCTTTCTGAAGTTCAAGATATTTTTTCGTGGTTTCAATATAATCCCGGGCAAGGAGAAATTTCGGATCCAGTTCCAGGGCTTTTTCCCACAATTCAATGGCAGCCCAGTAATCCCCCCGGGCATATGCATCAAGTCCCTGTGCGAAGAGCGTATCAACCTCTTTTTGCTTTTTTATACTTTCCTGCTCTCCTAATTTTACTTTTACTTCTACACTAAACTTATCTATCGGATTGAGACTCGCGGTTAAATCATAGTTATAGTTGGTAACAATAGTAAAATTATTCATATCAACACTGCATCCGAGGGATATTCTGGGATTTTCCTTGAATCGAAAACCTGTCTGCATAGATATAAAATCGGTAAAAATAATATTAGCACCTATTGCAACATCCCATAATGCTGCGGGATGATTTTCCTGATCAAAACTAAAGGGAAGATTAAAGTCGACTGCAATGGTGACGGGTTTTATAAATGAATAGGCAATGCCGCTTGACACCATCATAGGCAAAAGATCATCGACACTCTGGATACCGACATTTTTAACAGCAACTCCGACAGAAAAATTTTTATCCCGTGAAGAATAGAATTTAAGAAAATTAAACCGCGTAAGGGCCCCTATGTCTACCATTCCTGCCACAATTGACTGATCCGGGTAAATATTCTCCGGAATATTTCTGAATGCTCCTTTAAGATTCATTCCCACGGCGAGTCCTGAAAAATAATAACTCGACAGGAAATTATAGGAAATATTGAGCATCCCGATAGTTTCCGAAATCATCCCTGATGATTCCATGCGTCCCCATTCTCCGTATGCTTCGAAAGGTAAATATAAGAACTTACCGCATGCGGCTAATCCGAGATCACCGAATCTGGAGGTATAGACAATACCCTCGAGGTTTGAATCGGCGATCCAGCTGTGATGATAAAAGGAAAGTTCATTATAGGCGAGCATAGAACTTCCGGATGGATTTGATTCTATGAAACCGGAATCGATGGCCATGGCAGTAAAAGCTGTTCCCATACCCTCCATCCGGCCCCCGAGAGGGATAAGAAGTGTCGGAAATATAGTAAGTCCTGCGTTTTGATCACCGAAGATCCGGGCATAATCGTCATAAAAATCACCAAAAAGGAGAGAACAGGAGGAAAATAATACGCATAGAAGAATGGTTGTTACTTTATTCATACCCTCTCTTTTAATAATATAC
>JAFGRV010000458.1 GCA_016934975.1 Spirochaetales bacterium
ACAGCGGAAAATTTTCTCCTCAAAGCCGAATCGATTAATTCCGAACATCCCTTAATTTATAGCGCCCGGAGTAATTTATTGGAAGCAGAAGACCGTTATGAAGAGGCATTAGAGCCTGCTCGAAAACTCTGTGAAGAGAATCCATCTTATCTTCCCGGTATTAAACTTTATATACACAAATTACTTTTATTAGATCGGAGTGAAGAAGCACACACTATCCTGTTAAAAGCTGTGGATTCGATGGAAAGCTTTCATCTGATTACCCTTCTCATACTAATTGAAATTGAATTTAAAATGTATGACAAAGCGCTTTCCCGGATGAATCTCTTTACACCATTCCTTCCTTATTTTGAGAAAAAAGTAAAACAAACAGTAGCTGCAATCAAAGTTTCTCTTCACCATTTATGCGGGGATGATGAAACGGCAAAACAATATGCCCGGGAGATGGATGATGAGTATCATCAGTACTTAATAAATAAAATGAATTCTTCCGTGATAAAAAAGCGAAGTAAGCTGGATGTACATTTTGTACGGCAACATTATAAAACCTGCGCACCTGCGACGATCTCGGCCTTGAGTAATTATTGGGGAAAGTCTGTGGGGCAGCTCGCCATAATCGAATCCATATGCTATGACGGGACACCTTCATATAAAATAAGGACATGGGCAGAGAATAATGGATGGTACATTCGGGAATTTACCGTAACATGGGAGAGTATCGTTCTCCTCATCGACCTGAATATTCCAGTCGGTATTTCAATTGTGAGTCCGGAAAATGGTCATTTCCAATTAATTATCGGTTATGATCCTGTGATTAAAACAATTTTAATCAGGGATCCTTTCGTCTATTTTACTCAGGAAGTGCGGGCAGATAAATATTTGGATTATTTTCGATCGACTGGTCCCAGAGGAACCCTCTTGCTTCCTCCGGAAAAATCTTATCTTATAAAAGATATTATTCTTCCGGATGTCTTCGAGTATGATCTTCTTAATGAAGTTCATTGTTTTCTCGATATCCATCAACGGGAAAAGGCCCTGGAAGCGGTAGAAAAACTGAAAAAAATATCGGATTCCCATTTTATCACTTTAGAAGGGTGTATCGCCCTGGCAGGCTATGATGGAAATATCCCCACACTTCTTGGGGTATTGAATAAGTATATTGAACAATTTCCCGATGATCCTGTACTTCTTCATATGAAATGTCATAACCTTTCTGAAATAGGACATCACGCTGAAAAAATGGAAATCCTTTCAAATTTATGTAAAAAACCGGACAAACATCCCATTTTCTGGGCAGCTTACGGAAAAGAGCTTATGAAAGACAGCCGGAAAAAGGATGATGCTTTCTACTGGCTTAAGCAGGCACTTAAATATTTAAAAAATAATGCCCCGACTATTTTATTATTGGGACAATTATTATGGACGGAACGACGATATGAGGATGCTGCCGAATTATATTGGTATGCAGCCTGTATCGAAGATAAAGACGAATCTTATTTGCAGTATTTTTTTCAGGCATCACAATACCTGCAGCAGACTGATAAAGCTGTCGAATACCTTACACAACGAGTTGAAAGATTTGGAAAACAATCCGTATATCCGGTAATAAGTTTAATTAATGCGTATCGAATCCTCGATAAAACCGGGGCTCTTTTTCAAATTCTGGAGGCCCAACTCGTACAACATCCGGAAAATGGAGATCTTCTTACTTTCGCGGCTCATATCTATGCCAGTTATGGCAAGTATAAAAAAGCGGAAGAGTTTTTACAGAGAGCAAAAGGAAGAGCCCGGGAAAAAGTATGGCTGACCATGGCAGCAAAACTGGCGGGATATAAAAGTGAAAAAAAGCAGGCAATAAAATTATGGCAGGAAATAATAAACCTTGAACCTTTATCAATCGAAGCACATACTCTCCTTGCTCTTTTACTCGCGGAAACAGAGGGAAAAGAAAGTACTTTCCGCTACCTTGAAAAACTATGTGAAGATTTTCCCTATCAATTTGATATTCACAAATTGCGGATTGTCTGGCTGCGTGACGAACAACCAGGTGCAGTAGAAACTATATGCACCCAACTTCTTGCAAAGTATGATTGTGATGCATGGATTTATTCCGAATTAGCTTCAGCTCTGTTTAAACAGAGAAATAGTGAAAGAGCGGAAAAGGAAATAAAAAAAGCACTCTCTCTCGATTCTTTCAATCCCGATTATCATACATTACTCGGAGATATCTATGGCTATCAAAATAAACAGCAGGAAGCTAAAGAAGCTTATAAAAAAGCTATCTCTCTTAGGGTTGATACCACAACAGCAATACTTGGACTTGTTTCCATCTGCATGGATAAAGATGAAAAAAAAGAGGCTCTTAACTTCGTTGAACAGGAATTAATTGCACAGACGGTTTTTGGTGATGGATTAATCGCTTTTTATAATACTGCTCAGGGAATAATCGATCAGGATGAATTGCTTTCTTCATTACGTTTTGCTCACCAGGAACGGGATGATTTATGGATTACCTGGTCTGTTCTCATCAGTCATCTGATTTCTATGAATAAACTGGATGAAGCGGAAGCTATTGCCCTTGCCGGAATTAACCAGTTCCCCCTTAATCCATATTTACGACTCGACCTTGCCCGGATCATGCAATTTAAACCCGACCTTGAGGGAGAAATACAGGCTATTTCAAAAGCCCGGGAAATAAATCCTTCTTTAAGTGAAGCTTCCCAAAGACTTTCTCAACTCTATATGCGAAAAGGCGAGTTTAAAAAAGCCCTCGAAATTATGGAGCTCGCAATTGCATCAACACCCCTTGTTTCATCTAATTACGAATACCTTGCACAGATTCTGTATCGCCTGGGAGACCGCAAAGAAGCTCTTTATAAATTGCGGAGAGCAATTCTGATTAATCCTGCTGGTGCAGGGGCGTGGGAGTTGCTTTGGCAATGGGCACATGAATTAAAAGAACCCTGGTTTTGTATTGACGTAGCGGAAAAATTACTCGAACAAAGGAAAGACGATCCTCATATTCTCCTGTTATTGGCCGAAAGTTTTTTTTATGCCGGGGAAGATAAAAAGGGATTGGAGGCAATCGACAGAGCCTTGGTACTCGATCCCCGGTGCATAGAAGCATATGATTTAAAAGCACGATATTTTGCTGTTTGTGAAAGATATGATGAAGCGCTTCACTATTGTTCCATCCCGGAAGAAGAAAATGTTCCCGCCTCACTTTCTATACGAAGAGCCTGGATCGAAGGGAGACGGGGTTCTTTACATGAAGCAGTCCGTATCTTGCAGCAGGTTCTTTCCGGATCTCCTGAATCGGAATACGGCTGGTATCTTTTTCTGGAATATTTACATCTCCTGAAATCTACTGAACAACTCGAGAAAGCGGCAATAGAGATGATGAAACTGTTTCCCTTGAATTCTCGTTCTTATGTGTATCTTGGTACCTTATATAAGGAAAAGGGTTTTAAGGAAAAAGCAAAAGATCTTTTTAGAAAAGCGTTTTTACTTTCACCATCGGATTCCTATGCGGGAACTCAATTATGCGGCCTTCAGTTGGAAACAAATAATATGGAAAAAGCGGAAAATATACTCGCTCTTTTAAAATCACAATTAGGTGACAATAATGAATATTATCTGGCTGCCAAAGCACGGGTATTGATAAAAAAGAAAGATGTTAAACAATCAATTCGTATTTTTAATACACTTGCCGCACGATCCATAAATGATTCCTCGCCATTACAGTCTGTCGCAGATGCTTTCGATGAACAAGGATTAAACGATATTGTGTATTCCCTTGCGAAAAAGAATGTGGCTTTAAACGGATATAGAGCTGTTTTCAATAGACACATAGGTCCGATATGGATCAAGCATAATGCGGAGAAAAACAAATGGTTGTATTTTTCTCAATTGCGGACTATATTTCGCGAATCCGGTGTACCTGCTTTATCAACATATATTATTGAACTGGGAAAAGCGGTAAAGAACATACTCGGTTCCTCAAGGTTCTTCACTTTGACAAAATATAAATTTATTCTTATGCATCTGTATAAAAATTATCGGGGATGGATAAAAAACACCCCGGATGCATGTGGAGTTCTGGGAGAGACACTTTTATTGTGCGGACTTATAGATCCTGCAATTAAAACGTTGCAATTATGGGATAATCACCATCACTATTCCGTATGTATAATAAATAATTATATTACGGCATTATATCTCAAAAGAAATTTTTCAAAAGCGGAATTTGTCACTAAACAGGTAAAAGAATGGTATAAAGATGATCCCCTGTTTACATCCACACAGCCCGGATTCCTTTTTTTATGGGAAGTGCTGCATACGTTATTGATCAAATCCGGGACCATTCAGATGGAAGATCTTCATCGGTCTGATAACGAGAATGAATTATATGAAGAGAAAACATTATATAATATTGTTCATTTTCTTTTAAAAAAACAGGAATATCCGTGTAATGAAAAAAAACATCAACATCTGTCGCGCTATGTTCAGGAATTTCCTCATGCAAAGTATATGATAAATATTTATAAATATCTGCTAAAGAAAAAAGAGTGATGATGAAATTACCTTGCATCCCTTGACTTTTTATTTACAATATTGCAAAAATAACATCTATTTTTTTGTTTTTATCTAGAAAGGAATATCTCATGAAAAAATATTTGGTCTATTTATTATTACTGCCTTGTTTTTTATTAGTTAATTGTATTGAACCTGAAATAGATATCGCTCCGACTCCTACGCCGGTTAATGAATCTTATCATTGCAGTTGTCTGGAAATATTGACAAGCGGTGAATCTGTCGGCAACGGCGTCTATCAGATTGATCCCGACGGCCCGGGAGGAAATCCGGAGTTTGATGTCTATTGTGATATGGATTTTAATATAGGCGGATGGACCTCTGTTTTTAATTATATCCCCACGGCGAGTGATCCGGATGCTGCCGCGGAATTTTATGCAGCAATAACGACAAATGCGGAGATGACCGGACCTGTGATGCCTGATTCAACAAGTGCCGCTATCTATACATCAAATCTTCCTTTATCGGAATATACGGAAGTCGTTTACGGGTGGGCTTCTTCTGCTTCCAATACAATAACCAGGTATGGAAAGTACTCAAAAAGCATCGGATTAGCCGGAGATTGTTATATCGACGGTTTTTGCGGGGATAATAGTGAAATCGAAGATTTTACCGTTTATCCGGCAAATCTTATCCAGACATTGTATACCGGGAATAATCCTGCATATCCCCATGTGGGGTTGGGGTTTAGCGGTCAGATTATAGTCTGGGGATATGATAATAATGCATCGGCATACGGAAACTGGGGTAATTGGTATATGACCGCCGGGTGCTGTAATGCCGGAAATACGGAAGACATGCTGAATTTAGGGTGGCGCTATGTGATTTATATTCGGTAGATCTCTGAGGGTGTGTGCGATAACAACCACATTAGTGCAATGTACATCCTGGTATACATTTATACTTCCTTACTTTGTAATCTACGCAATCTGTTCAATCATCGTTTCTCACCTTACATCTCCCCCCCAATCTCACAAAAACTCATCACCAGTCCCACATAGTACCTTGCAATAAGCAGGGCATCCACAACATCCACGGCATCGTCGCAATTTACATCCCCGGCAGATACGGTAAAACCGGCGGGATTTAAACCGACGTAATACTGCGCGATAAGAAGGGCGTCGACAATATCGATTGAGTTGTCCCTGTTGACATCACCATTAAGCAGGTTGTCAATCACGGTAAAAGTGACGGATAAGGGAATGCCGGTTTCCACATCCGAAGATGGTGTGGCTGTGACCGTGTGAGTGCCTTCGGTCGGGGTCCAGGCATTATAACCTGCCTCGTTCCCGGCAAGGGGATAGGGCCATGCGCTTTCGTACTGATACCCGGGATTATCGTCATACCCGAACATAACACTTCCGACGATCCAGGGGTTTGTGTTTGCCCTGATATTCAGGTTTCGTGTATGTAAGGCGGAAAGATCAATTGTCGCATTATCGGGAATAGGATCGAATCCTGCAATGGGAAGATCATTGTCCGCGTCCATTAAGGTGAAATTGTTTATTAATGCATCGTGATGTACCGGATCCTTAAGCCAGATGGTTTGTGTAAAAACACCGTTTCTGGCAACATCCCAGGCTTCGAAGCGGACCCAGTTGGCACCGGATAAGTCTACATTCCAGGAAAAACTCTGCCGGCCAAACTCAGTGGTTTGGGGCAGGAGGATAGAGTGACGGTTTATTGTGAGACCGTCTCCGGATATAATTTCCGCGAAGGAAAGAGGGAATGTCCATTCAAGATCGACACTCACGTTCTGCGTGTCTGCCGAAAATGAATAAATGAGTACTTCACCGGTGGTCGTGTAAAAATCACCGTTTTTAATAACTTCAAAAGCCCGTGACCAGTCCCGGGCTGTGGGGTGGGATGAAAGCTTAAGATAATTCATATTCATGTGAGCATAGATTTCATCCTCCGGGTGGAGTTCAAATGTATCAACCTCTCCGATGATTTTTTTCTTGTACCCCCGCTGGTTAAAATCATCCAGGAGTCCAAAAGACCGGTAGCCGGGACGGGGATAGGAAAGATCCATGGGCATGGCTTTCCAGTCCCCACCGAACCAGATGTTGTCGTCTTTGATAATCTCCTTATACGCCATGTTATCCGGGGCAAATCGCGATGACTTTATCCGGGGATGAGACGTAAGCCCAACACCATTTTCACGTTTAAGCATCTCGTATACATCAGCCTCACTCCCGAGATGATACACTGTCCCGAAAGGTGCGACTGTTTCCGTAAAAGGCTGATTCGTATCCCGCTGCTGGGTGTAATATACTCTGTGGGGAAAAATGTATGCCCAGTGGGTGTCCCCGAGATGAACATTCGGTTCTTCCCCGGGAATGAGTGTAAAGGTACTGTCCGAGTATTGCTCACAAAGCTCAAACATCAGGTGCATTTCCTCCAGCCTTGCCGTGCCGGTGTCATTAAGAGCCCCGCCGATGTGAAACTCCAGAATCTGAGCCATTTTTACGTTCATGGCTTTCATCCCGGCCACAAAGTCCGGTCCCGTGGGGCGGCCGTCTTTATAGCCTAAGGTGATCTCGGGGTGATAATGATGAGTCATGGTAATGTACCCCGGGACTTCTTTGAAGGTATCGTTATGCGTATATTGCTTCACTCTTTCAAGGGTTTCTTCACCTCTGGCTGTACTTAAAAGGAGAAATACGCCCATGTGCTGTTTTCTTCCTGGCAGGGTGTTTATCCAGGGCCGGAAGCCCTCGTCACCTAAAGGCGACTGACGGGTGCCAAAGAGACCGGCTCCCGCCTGAACAAATCCCTGGTTTACGGAGTAATCCGTCGGGAAGATGTAAGCGTGAGGCGGTGGAAAAACCGCGATACTTCCCCGGGAAAACTCTGAAATAATCGTACGGTTTCTCACTTTTTTTGCGGATAATTCTCCTTGTGGAGTGATTCTTCTAAATTGGTCCGTATTATCTTTGTAGCAGATTGTGCTGAAAGTACCGCTTAACAGCGCGTCATAAATATAAGCTGCCCAGGGTGCCATTGTGGTCATGGCAGCTTCCATATGAATGAGGGGGCTTCCGCTGTAGAGATGAATCACAAGGTCCCCGGAAAAAGATCCGGCGGAAAGTCCGGAAAGGCTGATAGAAACCCTCCGGCCTGAACTTGTCACCGTGACGCGGGTAATGGATAAATCCGCTTCATACCTGGTGTAGGGCCTGGTATCAACATAATCAAAAAATATATAGGGCACCAGGGTTTTTGTCTGGGTGCCGATGGTGACATCAAAACGGGGATTGATATTTTGCGTGATGGTTCTTAAGGTGCTGCTTCCTTCCAGGGACATGCTCATGGAATTAAAAAGCGGGAGACCCGGTCTCAGATCAAGAACAATCCGTACAATTTGATTGGCGGAGGTTGCCCATGTCGCCGAAAGCATTTCTCCCTGAAGCTGCAGATTGACCTGGCAGGCGCTGTTATAGCCGGACATATCAACCTGGACCTGGGTGAAAATCAAGGTGTGGTTCATTAAAAATAAAAATAAAAATGCAGGAATTATTTTACTTTTACATTGGTAACGGGATAAGACTTTTTTCTTCATTTTACTCTCCTTATAGTCAGAGGTTCCCGGTTATTATCTCATAGAATCATAATTTTGCAAACTAAAATTTATCAGCTCCGTCCCCATTTATTTTCCCGCTTCTTATTCATCAGCCTTGTTTCTCTCTCTTTATTACATTATTATTAAAGGCATATAAATTATTAGGAAAGGTCATTACATGGGCATGGGAATGGGGTGGGGCAGGATGCGCTATCAGGAAGAGCAGCTGCCTAAACCCAGGATTACAAAATATCTTTTGATGCGGGCAGTATCATATTTTTCGCCTTATTGGCTCTTTTTGTTTTTTGTATTAATGACGATTCTGGCAGCCGCTTTACTCGGACTTATTCCTCCGCTTTTAATTAAAGATATTATAGACAAAGCATTACCGAATAAGGATATGTATTTACTTGCACTCCTTACCATAGCTTCTTTAGGTGCAACTATACTGACCGGTCTCATGGGAGTGCTTGAAAATTATTTGAGCACCTGGATCTCGTCGCACATTATTCAGGATATAAAAAACGCCATGTTCAAACACCTGGAATATATGTCGTTACAATTTTTCTCCCGGATAAAGTCCGGGGATATTATTACCCGGATGACAAGTGATATCGGCGGGATTCGTGATGTATTTAAAACGACAATTGTCAATTTTGTCCGGAGTGTCTTTGTGCTCTCTGCAACTGCTATTGCCCTGGTCTCGATGAACTGGAAACTTGCTTTGCTCGGTATGTTCATCGTCCCCTTTTTCGCATTACCGACGAAAAAAGTCGGCAAGGTGAGGTGGAAAATAGCCTCACAATCCCAGGAAAAGCTTGAAGTACTCAACCAGATCATACAGGATACTCTGACTATCAGCGGGGCTGCCCTGATGAAAATATTTAACCGGGAAAAATTAGAATATCAAAAATTCGAGGATGTCAATAAAGAGGTGACCCAATTACAGATCAAAGAATCTGTTGCAGGCAGGTGGTTCAGGATGGCGGTGAGTATCTTTACGACAATCGGCCCCATGTTTATCTATTTTTACGGCGGGTATCTTTTTATAAAGGGAGAAATATCGATTGGTGGAATTGTGGCATTTGTCGCAATGTTAACCAGGTTGTATGCCCCGGTTGTTCAGCTTTCGAACATTCATATTGAGCTTACCAGGTCCCTTGCATTGTTTGAAAGGATTTTCGAGTATTTTGATATGACCCATGATATAAAAGATTCACCCTCGGCAAAGGTTATTCAATCTTTTAAAGGGGCTGTGGAATTCCGGGATGTCAGTTTTTCCTATACAAAATCCACCCCTGTTCTTAAGCATATCAGTTTTGTAGCCCGGCCCGGGACCATGACTGCGCTGGTCGGACCGAGCGGAGCCGGAAAATCGACAATCACCAACCTTATTCCCCGTCTTTATGATACAACAGAAGGAAGTATCGAGATTGATGGGATCGACATCCGGGATATTACTATTGATTCCTTGCGTGCTCACATGGGCATGGTGATGCAGGACATCTACTTGTTTAATGACACCATCCGTGAAAATTTGTTGTACGCAAAAAGTGATGCCACT
>JAFGRV010000459.1 GCA_016934975.1 Spirochaetales bacterium
AAAATTTCCATCATCCGTTTCCGGTTTTCCCGGGCATAGGCAAGGGCAAAGTTCATATCACGGATATAAGCCTGACCCGGCCCGGAATCCACAGGGAGAAAGGCGAGCATGGTGTTCGGGATCGCGGAATACCATTGTTCATTCAGGGTGACTGCGAGTCTGTGATAATAGCTTGCGATCCGGTGGCCTAAATTCCGTGATCCGGAATGAAGCATGAGCCACACACATCCTGATTCGCTTTTCTGTAATTCGATAAAATGATTTCCTCCCCCGAGAGTCCCGAGATTATCGGCTGCCAATTCCCAGGCTTTCGGATCGAGCCAGCCGGGGAGGTCTTTTTGATCAAAATCCAGGAGGGGAGATTCGATTCCCAGTTCAATTAAATAGTCTTCAAAACCCTGCCATTCCTGGGGTTCGTTATGTGAGTGTCCTTCGCCGACAGGCACACGTGCCTTGATGTAGTTGAACAACGCCCTTATCTGCTTCATCCCTTCGATATTATCCGCGAGATAATTCGTCTTAATCGCCCCCATGCCGCAGCCGATATCAACCCCTACCGCATTTGGAATCACCGCATTATCGCATGCGATGACGCCGCCGATGGGCATCCCGTAGCCCTGGTGACAATCCGGCATTAAGGCGACATGTTTTACGATGACCGGGTGTTTTGAGAGGTCGATGGCCTGATCGATGGCCCCTTCCTCCACATCCTTGCACCAGGATTTAATCGGTACTTTTTGATTTTTATCGCTTTTAATCCACATCATATGGTTCTCCTTGTACATCAATCTCCTGTATATTTTTATCCGGGCTGATGCATTCTATCGTGACATCTAAAAATTTCCTGATGATCTCGATATTTGTTGTCGTGTGTTTCGAGAGGGTGAGGGTTCTCAATTTTCCTCTCCCTGCAAGGGCAAAAGGAATAAGAAGCTGATCGGTCAAGTATTCACCGACAGGTGCGCCGGATTTTACGTAATCCTTCAGGTGGCGAATCACTCCCTCTGCAACCTGTTTCAAGGGCACTCCTCTTTGACCGAACCCGGTGATAACCTCGGAAGTATTTTCATATTCGATTTTCCCATACACGATATTTCCCGGTCCCGGGGAGTTTACGGTGAGTGCTTTTCCTTCCGATAAATTCCATCCCATGCGGGAACATATGATCTTGACTTCTTCTTCTGCGATTTTGCGGGGCAGGGCTGATACAATACCCACAACCTCCCGGGATAGTTCTTTTCCTTTTTCAATAAGGTTGATGGGGTTTAGTTTTTTCACGGGTTCTATCTTGCATAAGATTTTTCCTCCCCCGGCAGGAAAAAATCCATACCCGAGTAATGTACAGACAATTGTCGCACCCATTTTTTCCAGGCAGGGCAGGAAACAGGAGTTAAGGAAATCGAAGGGAGGAGCAAAGGGATTATGAGTTCCCCCTTCTACGACAATTGTCGATGGTGCGGTTCCGAACATAAGTGCCGGTAGAATCGCTTGTAAAACGAGGGTTGCGCTTCCCGCAGTGCCCACACTGAAATGATAATTACCGGGAATAATTGCCTGTGGTTCAAAGGTTAATTCCAGTGAACCGATGGTATTTCCCTTTACCACGGCACTTCCAATGTCTTTCGCGGCATTCACCGCGGTCAAATGCTGACGCAGAAGTCCCGGCTTTTTCCGGCCGGAGCGGATATTTACCATCTTAAATGCTTTCCCGGTCACTAAAGATAAACCAAGGGAGGTGCGGAGGATTTGGCCCCCGCCCTCGCCGTATGAACCATCAATATAGATCATATTAAATTCACTACCTTTTCCGTTAATTTCTCGTTCCCTAAAATTATATTGAGTTTAGAGTGTACCGAGACCTTTTCCAAAGTCTCAAGTTCTCTCAATTTCATTAAACTTGGGTTGTTCTCCAGCATCTTTGCCGTATTTACCTGGCTGCGCATTGCGGCCACTTCCTCCCTGCGGGAGATCAGGTTTGCTTCGGCAATTTTCTTTGCTTCGGTCACCTTGTTTAACAATTCTTTCATGTCCCCGGGAAGAATAATATCACGAATACCGAAGTTTTGGATCTCTATACCTATTTTTTCTGCGTTTTTCGATATAATCGATACTAAATCCGATTCGACAATTGTCTTATCCGATAAAAACGCATCCAATTCCCTTGTTCCGATGATTCCACGCAAGCCAAGTTGTGCTTCCCGGTATAAACTTTGTGTAATGTCTTCACTAAATAAGACCACCTTTAAAGGATCGATGATTCGATAACTCAATACGGCATTTATCCGTAAGGTGACATTATCCCGGGTCATGATATCCTGGCCGCTTATATCAACCACGACTTCACGTAAGTCCTTATGATACAATTTTACTTTTCCGACACCTTTCCAGAAAACGTATCGACCCGGTTCCAAAGATTTAGCTAATACTCCATTATAAAAGAATAATCCCTTATGACCTTCCGATACTAAGAAAACGTCACATTGGACAGCCGCATCATCACATTTTAAAATATCATCAATCTTATTATGATAAAAGAGTGGTTCTTCTGCATTCACGATTTCTACTTTTATCTTTTTTATGGAATTCCAGAGAGCATATATTCCGGGGCTCAGAATTCGTGCGAACCTGTTTTCTATCCAGACAAGGGCTCTTTCGTTGTCTTTTAAATCAATAATTGTCAGGAATTCATTCGCAATCCCGGATTTAATAATAATATCCAGATTTTTACTTTTAAGCCAGGGATCACGTTCCGAATATACCTCGATGGTATAGTTTTTCAAGAGATTCAAAAACCGGTGTTTCCCCCGTGTGAGCACTTTTACCGGCTCGCCCTCATAAAAAAGAATACCCTTC
>JAFGRV010000460.1 GCA_016934975.1 Spirochaetales bacterium
AGATATATAACCATGATGGTACCTGATCGACATAGTAATGATGTTTAAGATTTGAAAGTGCGGTGATATGACTCATTACTCCCATGACTGTATTATATTCATACGTAAAAGGATTTTTTCCCGTTGCAGGTGTAAGAATAACATCATTCGGCTCGCCATCGCTTAAAAAAAATTCGGGCATCTCCGATTGAGTAATAAAGAAAAATTCGGCATCTCCTTTGGTTTCTTCTTTTTTTATATAGGGCATATTAAAATAATTTGATAATCCCATCGACGAATTTTCAAAATGAGGAGAAACGGCAGAGAGCCACATAAAGTGCTTTTTAAACTGGGAAATGTCATGACCGGTAAAAAAATTATAAAAAAGCTGATGTTCAAGATTGGTGAGGTTTTTCCTGAGGCTTTTTTTTAGTTTTTCATTCATGTTATCCATGTCGATAAACATACTTAAGCCTTCGCCAAAGTCCGTATAGAAATCATAAGAACCATCTTCCTGCTGTTCCATGACTTCACCGGCAATATACATGGCAAGAGGCAGGGAAGCGAAAGATTTCAAACCCGTTGAAAATATAGGGTAATATCCGATAGCTGCCTTGATATCTTCTTCATTATCAAACCCGCTTCGAATACTACCCCGGTCATAATGGATGCTTCCGACAAAAAGATGGTCAATGATCGATGCATCTATGTCATATAAAGGATCAATAAGCTGTTCATTCATAAGCCTTGCACGGAACGTTGTGAGGGTATCCGGTCTTTTTACCAGGGATCCGCCTAATACCACAAAGACATTCGGAGGCATAGCAATAAGAGCGTTGAGTATGTTGTCAAAAGGCTTCATGCTTTCCGGTACGGCAAAGACATAATCGACACCTATAACAATTCGTTTGTCTTTTTTTGTCTCCGCATACGCGTTTATTACTTTAAGTGCTTCGGCGATCAGATCAAATTGGGTAAAACCATTTTCAGCACTTTCATCGATTAAGGCCATCCGTGCCTCGGGATCAATGCCAATACAATAAATATCGGATAAAAACGATTCGACACGATGCGGGGTAAGAAAACTATTACGTAGTTTTGTAAAAAGGGAGAATTGGTAAAGAGGATTGGAAAAGAAGATAACTCCCCAGATAAACATAAATAATCCGGCAAGGATGGAAACGGAGGTTTCGATAAAAAGCGGTGAGAGACGCAATTCTCTGGAATATTTTCTTAATGAAAAATAATGTATTAATTTCTGTATAGTTTTCATATTATTTTAAAAGAAAGGGCTTACCCGGATAAGCCCTTCTTATTTTTACTGACTGATATAGAAAAGCATAAATCCGACATATGCTCCGGCTGCACCGGATTTTGTCGCGGAAAGTTTTACCATGACATGCATTTCCGCAGTATAATTAGGAGTAAGGATAACATCAGCATCAATCCCATTGGTATTTCCGTCAAAAATGAGGTTCCATTCCGCATCATACACTTCGATATCGATATCCGCGGCTTTTGAATCGCCTGATGCGACAATGACGTAATTAGTTCCTTCATAGAAAGTACCATCCAGCTTTATGTATTGACCCTTTTCAAGATAAAAGATCTGACCGGCATCCTCCGGTACTTCAACATAGTAGCCTTGATCTTGCAGATAGATGACTGCTGCTGTCGCATAGGTGATGACATTGTCAATTGCTTCCTGTTCTGTTGCTGTTCCTGTAATAAGAACAATTATGGAAAAAATTAGAACAATTGATAGAATTCTTTTCATTGTTTTCTCCTCCCCTAAGCCATTAATCCGGCGTTAATCTGAGTAACGATGTCGTTTATCGATTTTATAGTCTCCTCAGATAATGATTTATTCGGACCGGGTACCATTAAGTCCAGCAATCCTGATGTGGCATCAAGCAATTCTTTGTACTTCTGAGAGGGATTATGAAGATTGAGGCTTCCGAATTGAGCTTTAAAATACTCGGCTTCACCTTTTCTTAAGAGGGCGGAAGCAGCATGAGTCGAATAGTTTTTCATGATGATACTGGATGTCTGCCTGAGTGCTTCGATCCATGCTCCGTATTCTATCATCACGGCTTCTGCTTTGTTTCCGATATTGTTTAAAGCATCGACTACTTCGTCTTTCAATGTATTAAGTGTTTGCTTTACTTTCGTCTGTTTTTTTTGTTCATCTTTTTCCGCGAGATCTTCCACAAGTTTTTTTGCGACGGTTTCAATATTTTCAGACTTAATGTTCAGTTTATCTGCCGCATCTTTAATCGCACCGCTTATCTTTTCTGCGGTATCATAATCATCAAGGAAAACCGAGAGAAGCGCGTTTGCACTTTTTACCCCGATATTGTAACAGATTTTCTCCCTGTCTTGAGTCTTAATTACAGTACTTGTATCTTGAAATTCTTTCCAGGTTGAAGGATCCGTAGATTTGAGCAGCGCATTTAACGCCTCATCCGGGTTGGAAAGACGGAAGATAAATATATTTCCTCCGGTAGGAACCTGTTCTTTACCGCCTTCACAACTGGTAAAAAGCAGGAACAGAAGCATCACCGCTCCTGTCAGTAAGAGTACATTTTTTTTCATGTAACCCCTCCTCTTTATTTATTTTGATATATAATGGCTGTTCCACAACCTTAGTATCCGGTTTATTTATATATTCTTCATTTATTTAACCGTGTTTATGAAAAATTCTGCTAAAATTTCCAAAACCGGAATCTTCTTATCTTATAAGACATTTTTACTTTTTTTTCAAATGAAAATGAGTAAACCACTATTTTTTCTTTACCGCGTATTGATTGTATATTATTTTGTAGGGAAGCAGGCAGGAAATGTTAAGCATTTTTGTCTATCTTTTTTTAATTGTGAGGGATGTGATATCCGGGGGCAGGAAATTATAGTGTGAGATAAGCACATAACGTGCAAGATCAAAAATCGAAGTGGCATGATCACAGATAACCGAATCCGAAGAGGCGATAATTCCCGTAAAGATTTTCAGGAAATAATCCGCGGTGGGAACAACTTCAATGAAAAATGGGATTGATAGTGTGTTCGAATATTTTTTCCTCAGAAGGGTTGCCATATCTCCTGAATGAGAAATAGGTGAATCCAGGTAGATCATTACTTTTTCCGGCTGAATGTTCCCGATGCAGGTAAAAATTTCATTAATTGCCCGGTATGTCGATTCCTTTACATGAAAATTACCATGAACACCGGAAGAATCTCTTAAAAGACCGTCATTTGAAATAAAAAGGGGAAATCCTTTTAAATAGCTGTCCACAGTAATAAGGACATTATACCAATCTATACCCAGGGGATTCCCTTTTATCGAATCATGGCTTACAATTTTCTTTTTCCGTGCCTTTGAAAGTACCGTTTTACCGACACCGCGGAATAAACAATTTCTTTCATGTTTTGATAACCTGTATTTATCACCCACAAGTTTTAAGAGGGCTTTTTGAGGGTATTCTTTATCAAGAAGATACGTATAATCCTTAATCGCATCCTGTAAAGCAGACATTGACAGAGCAATTATACTCATTATAATAATATATTGTAAAGAAAGTTCCGGGAAAAATCTATGATTTTATCAAAAATCATTTTTAAAGTGAGAGTAATATATGAAAGAGAGTATACAAAAAGGCTTTTATGCCAAAGTCCGCGGCCGGGTCCAGGGGGTCGGATTCAGGTATTCGACGATCATCGAGGCGCGTAAAATTGGTTTGACAGGATACGCCCGCAATTTACCGGATGGTTCGGTGGA
>JAFGRV010000461.1 GCA_016934975.1 Spirochaetales bacterium
AGAAGCATTGAATATGCTTACTTGATATTTAAAATTTAAAATAATAATGAATAATTAAAAGATGGGCGGTCAAATAAAAATACATGGAGGTGGTCTTAATGTTTCATAAGGATACGAGAGATGGAAATAATGAGATTAATTCCGGAAAAATTAACCGCCGGGAATTCATTAAAAAAACCGGGAAAATAGTCCTTCCCTCCCTGGCATTATTTGGTTTTACTCTTACCGGATGTGATCCTTTGAGTGACGAAGCGATGAATTGCGCCGGCGGGTGTACGATACTATGCACAAATGGCTGTGAGGAAACCTGTACTGTTGAATGTGCCAATAATTGCGGAACAGGTTGTAGTGCCGCCTGCTCGACTAATTGTTCCGTATCCTGTTCGGATGTTTGCGGGGGTGATTGTTCCGGAACGTGCGGTGAAAGCTGCGATTCAACATGTAGTACGGTTTGTGCTGATGGTTGCAGTACTGCCTGTGCACATGATTGTATTGATACGTGTTCCATCTCTTGTGGTGTGGACTGTTCAGGAACATGTTCCGGAGCCTGTATGATGGATTGCGAAGGAACATGTGATGCCGCATGTGCTTTTGATTGCGATGGGATGTGTGATGCGGCGTGTGCTTTTGATTGCGATGGGATGTGTGATGCGGCGTGTGCTTTTGACTGCGATGGGATGTGTGATGCGGCATGTGCTTTTGACTGCGACGGGATGTGTGATATGGCGTGTGCCTTTGATTGTGAAGGTATGTGTGACGGAGGTATGGGGAAAGCACAAAGCAGGATTTTTACTTAAATGTTTCTATTCACAGTGGAAACTTTATGCCTCATAATACCATTATGAATGAAAACTTATTAAAAGAAATTGCTCATAACGGGAGCTTGATTATTACTGAAAACGAGAAAGATATCATGACAATCGATAATAAAACAATTACAATTTTGACTTGCTATGAGTGGCTGTTGTCGGATTCAGTGTAAAAATGATTTTTATAAACTGTAAACCCGGATAGGTAACCTATGAATACGGCGATGTTATTACTCACTCCGGATTCGGGTATTTCGTCAGAGCGGTTATAACTTTTTTAACCTTTTCTACCCACTCTTTATCATCTTCTTTTAATATTAAAACTTTATATCCATAAATATTACCGTTCTGTTTGACGGATATGTCATCATCAACATGAAGTTTAATTTTAAATTGAGGTGGATATTTTGATGAGTTTTTCCCTGTTGAATTGTTTAATGTAGTGAAGTAACAGGTTGATACAAGGAGCCGGTGTTGCGTATCCTCGTCCCGGGTTTCCGGAAGGCCGAGGGAGGAATGAACAGTATTTATATCTTTGTGTGTTATTGCACTAATTCCTTACACCGGCTATTATAATTCCATAACCTAATATTCTTTTATTATCAATAAATCCACTAATCAGATTATGTATTTTATTTTGAGGATCCCCACCTTTTGTGGAAAAATGGTAGCTTGATTTGGAAAAAGATCACCTGCAGAGCAGGTGATCTTTTATTCTATCTTACGGAACCTCTCTATACTCAACCCCAAAAATCATATCCTCCACCATCTCCCTTTCCATATCCGGATTTGCTCCCGGATCTATTGTTATCGCCCATCGTGTTCTGGGCTCACTCCCTGTAAGGGAATTAAGGGGAGAGGGTGTTATCCCATCCGCTGCGGGATCTGACGGGTCAATAGTATTGGAAAAAGCAAGTCCGTCTTCGGTTGTAAAATTCACCGGCGAAGATAATGAGGCGTTCCAGAGTGTTCCTTCTATTTGCGGGTTGTCTCCGATAAAAAGGATAAAGACATTTTCCACTTCATATGCGTTTTTTGTGGGTGGGAAATGGGAGTCGGTGATATCGAACCGGATGGTGTTATCCAGATTTGTTTTAAAATCGTTAAAGGTTTCCTCGTTTAATTGACTGACGGAAAAAAGGCTCAGGTGAGAACTTTTGCCTTCGGTGGTTTCAGTGATTGTTTTTTTTGTTCCGGGGCTGAATTGGGCATATGTCTCGAAGGTAATGATAACATCGGCGATGCTATCCATCATCCCCGGGTTAGCTGCCGGGGGTAAGGTGAGGGTCCAGTAGGTTTCTATTCCGCTTCCTTCAAAAGGGAGTAAGACTTTTTCCGGGAGACCGTATAATGCCATATCTTTTTCCCAGGAAAAAGCAGAGATAGGAAAAGCATCCGGTGGGCGTATTATCACTTTTTTTTCTGCCTGGTTGGGATCAATAATATAGGATATTCCATCGTTGCTTAAAACCCCGTGATATGAGGTTTCTGTTATTGGAGCGACAACAGAGACACCTACAGTGCGGAGGCGGTGCGAATGTGATCCGGGGAATGCGGTTGTCAGGGGATCTGTAAGTGTCATAAAACTACATGTTCCCGTGGAAAGGAGTTGGCCAAAGGCAAGGGGAAAATCTCTGGCAAGAGATACCTGCCACTTAATGGGCTGCCGCAGCTGATAACCATACAAATATTCTTTTTCCAGTAAGGCCAAATCGGTTTGGAGGGCTTCTGCAGCAAGAAGACCTTGGGTAATGGGATTAAAATAATTGAATCGGATGATATCCACCGAGCGGTTTTGTTCATAATTAAGGGCTTTTTGAGCGAGCCAGCCGGTCATGGACGAAAGGTCCAGATATCGTTTCATGACACCTTTTACTGCCCTGGCCATCCAGTTGAGGGTATCCGCGTTGAGCACCCGCAAGGTAAGGTAGGTATAGAGTTCCCGGGTAAAATCTTCTTCCAGAGCGGCAATAGCACTCTGCATCTGGGTAATGGCAAGTTCGTGTTGCTTTGCCGCGTACGCTGCCTCGGCTAAAGGAAGCTGTCTGGTTTTTAATGTTTTAAGCTGTTTCCGCATCTTATTACGCTCCAAAACCATCCCATCGATTGTGACATACGAGGCAACAGCAAAAAGAGCAAAACCTCCCGCGCCTGCTGCTCCACCTATGAAACCACCACCCTGCCACGCTCCCTTAAAATCACTTCCTATCGCTTTAGTCCCGGAGGAAGGAACCGCCTTAAAAAAACTTCCCATACCTTTAAAAAAGCTTTTCATCTGTCCCCAATAACTTCCTGCCTTTTCCATTTCTTTTTCCTTGGCTTTTATGGCATCCTGAACCTGCTGAACCTGGATAGAAGAGACTTTTAATTCCTGGGTCACTTGTTTTATCCGTTCGGCCTCCATTTCCACCCGCTTTCCCGCTTTTTTCACCGCATAATCCGCCTCCATCGTCGCGATGTCTGCTTGTTCTGATTTTTCCAGGAAGGATATATAATCATCCTGGGCCTGTTTTGCTAAATTGGCAAAGCTTTTCGCGGCCTGGATAAGCACCTCATATCGGAGGGAAGAAAAAGCGTTCGGGGAAAAACCATAAAAATTCAGACCGGCGTCTATTTGAGCGATGCCGATTTGGGCTTTTCCTGTCTGGGCATTAATGATTGGATTGAATATCGCCTTTGCTATGGGCATAATGATATCGCCGCTTAGAGGGGCGATGCCGTAAGGTTCGTCCTCAACATTCCATGGTTCGGTGAGAATATCTTTGGGTATATCTTCGGAAATAGCAGGAGAACTTTCTTCCATCCAATACACATCGTCGTTAAGGTTATAGTCGGTTGGAATATCAGGGAGAGTGTCATAGACTGACTCATCAGCTTCATACAATAAATCATAATTAGTTCCGGAATTCTCCGAAGTATTTTCTTGTATAGTCGGTGCAAGGTTTCTATAATAAACCGGGGTTCTGCCATACAATTTCATTGCTGCCTTATAAAGTTCCCGTGCCCTGGCGATATCTGCCTTTTTGTTCATTTTGTAGAGAAATTCCGCCCAATTTATATACAAGTCGGCGATATGAATTTTTAAATATAAAAGCTCGCATTGTGTATTAATATACGGATAGGTGGAACCATTAAGAATATCTATTGTGTTGTCATACAAGGAATTCCAGGGTAGATATCCGTCTGCCTCTGAAAGATTTGAAAAGCCAATATCGTTTGGCGTTTTTGTTTCCAGGGAAGCTCTTAGTAGTTGTTCTTTAAAGCATCCGGCATAGCTTGCCGCTGCTTTTGTGTATTCTCCTTGAGCTGTATATAAGTCTCCGAAACATACCGGTAAAAGTAAAAAACGCAGATGAGGAATAAGGCTGATAAGTTTATCGTTAATTATGGCCGCATCATCTATACCCAGACATGTTATCGTATTTAATCTTTCCAGATCTTTTACTTGAAAAGCGTTCTCTACCGGAAGATTTTTTCTGTTGTTATATCGCTGATCAAGATAAGAAAAGAGATCCATTCCAAAGGACCATGATTGCGGAATTATCCCATTGGGTATATCGAGTTTGTGCCAACTAGTATCCCACATATCCCCGGCTTGAGATATTGTATTCCTCGGATCAAGGGAATTCCTGAAAGCTTCCGAGTTCTTAAGACTTGGAGTCCACCGCTGGTTTCGGTCGACTATTCCCTGTTTGTATTGTACAACCCGGGACATTATCTTTGCTACTTCATCAAGATTATTCCATGCACTAAGGTATGATTCCTCTGCCAGATTATATTCTTCTTTAATAAAGTTATTATGGCCGTCTATGAGATGGGTATCCATTTCCAGAAATTTTTCAATTAGTTGTTTTATCTTATCTTTGTAATACATACCACCAAAGTCTGCGATTAATTCTTCCGCGAACGCTCTATCCTCAGCGCTTCTGAATATTCCGGTTTTTAACGAATAATGGTTTTCCGGGAAGTAGGATGTGTTTTTGTGTTCCCGCCATTCATCCCAATAAAGAAAAAAAGGATTATATTTGGCGGGACGAAATAACGAGTTCCGGGGTGCTTCTTGCCCGAATTTACTATCTCTCATAAATTGCTGGAGAGTATAGATCGTTTCCCAAATTCGGGTGGTTTTTTCCAATCCGGACCGGCTGAAATCAAAATAATATGTTGCACTTAGTTTTTCCCGGGTTTTACCTGTTAGCTGTATAAGAATATCGAGATACTCATAGTACGAATTGGAACCCATTTCCGGAATTGATGACGATGGCATATTCATATTTTCCATGAGTATTCGTTTTACAATTGTGGTCGCGATAACCGGAAAAGTTACTTCTCTATTATCTGTGGTCTCAAAATCCTGTTTTAATGTTACTCTTAAATACCGGATTACCTGTTCCTGTATTTCTTCTTCCGGAATAACCGGAGAAAGTTCATCAGTCACGCGGAGGGGAATTGTATAGAGGATTGATAAAAGGTAATCTCTGTATGTAAGTTCTTCGGTGTCTGCAAAAATAACAAAAGGTAAAAAAAGAATTAGTAAAAAAATCGTAATCATTCTTGTTATAATTGATAATAATTTCATGATAAAAAACCTCACTTTATATTTTTAGAATTTTTTAATACTTATATATGATTTAATAGATACCACAGATA
>JAFGRV010000462.1 GCA_016934975.1 Spirochaetales bacterium
AAAATCGAAGCAAATAAAATCGAGTTTTCCGATACTCCTTTTTCATTAGAGAAACTGCTTTCAAACATACGAAACATGTTTATGCTCCGGGCGTATGAAAAGAATCTGGCCTTTACCATTCATATCGATGAATCTGTCCCGGTTACCGTTATCGGAGATGACCGCCGGTTACAGCAAGTCATTGTGAACCTCGTGGGTAATGCCTTTAAATTTACTCATAAAGGGAGTGTGATCATCGATTGCTCGTATAAAGACAGGACGGCGATCATACGTATTTCCGATACGGGCATCGGCATACCAAAAAATAAACAGGAGGTTATTTTTTCCGCCTTCAGCCAGGCAGATCCCTCTACAACCCGGAATTACGGGGGAACGGGATTGGGGCTTACGATTTCAAGAAAGCTGATAGGTAAAATGGGTGGTAAAATCATTGTCGTGAGTAATCCCGGGGAAGGATCATGTTTTACATTGGAGGTTCCACTCCCATCTATAGATAAAAAGGCGAATCTCCGGATCTTGCCGGGGCAATCGGCAGAGAGAGCAGACATTTTTGATTTTCCGGAAATCCTTGAGAGCTTAAGCGCCTATAGAATCCTCGTGGCGGAAGACACACCGGACAATCAGTTGCTTTTTAAAGAACTCCTTACCAGGTTGAACGTCCGGTTCGAAATCGCGGTAAACGGAGAGGAAGCATTGGCCTTATTGAAAAAACACAGGTATGATCTTTTATTGCTTGATATGCAAATGCCAATAATTGATGGATTGGAAGTGATTTCCGTGATCCGGGGGGATGATACGTTAAAGGATTTATATGTCATCGCATTGACCGCACACTCTTTAAAGGGGGACGAGGAAAAATACCTTAAAGCAGGATGTGACGATTATATGTCAAAACCGATAAATATTGATAGTTTCTTTAATAGAATCATTGAAATTCTCCGGGCAAAAGAGAAGGATTCTCTGAACTTCCCCCTCAGGGAAAAAGAGGAGAATCTAAAAAAGGAGTACGATATCAGTGTTTTGTCGGAAAAGACGGATTATTTTAAAAGATTGATTGATCAACTCAAAAGAAGCTGTGACCTTTTTGATCCCGCTGAAATCTTTCACCTTGGCGAGCAGTTAGGAACCTGTCTTAAAGGGAATGATGTAGCTCAGGTTATACGCATAATCACCGAGGCTACCCGGAATTATGATGATGATTTGTTACTGGAATTGATACCTTTCTTAGAGGAATTATAATGAAACAAAAAATATTAATTGTTGATGATATGGCGGAGAACAGGAAGTTACTCGTATCGTTCATAAAAAATAATACGGATTATGAAGTTATTATATCCCGGGGGGGAATTCAGGTCCTCAAACATCTTGATGAAATAATAAAGAATCCCCCGGATCTTATTCTCCTTGATATTCTCATGCCCGAAGTGGATGGTTTTGAGGTTGCAAGGAAATTAAAGGAAAAGGCCGAAACAAAACATATCCCTGTTATATTTATAACGGCTCTTCATGATATTCAGAGCAAAACAGAAGCCTTTGAAGCGGGAGGGGTAGATTATATTTCAAAACCCTTTAACAAGTATGAGCTTTTATCAAGGATCCGGGTCCATTTGGATCTGCAAAAGGTAAAAACGGCTTTACGTGAAACAGCTCCGTCGGTACCGGTCGATAATCTTACTTCCGGGATAGCCCGGGAACTAAAAGAGCCTATAAATGATATAAATAAATTTTCAAAATTAAATATTGAAACCATCAGGAAACTCTCGGATGTTTTTGCTTCTTATACCGGTCTTTTTAAGGAACCAGATAAACAAGAAATCGAGAAATTACTCATCACTCTCGATGAAAATAGTAAAGAAGTATATACCCAGGGATTAAAAACGGATACGATTATGAAAAACTTTTTTAAATTATGATTTCCGGAACCTGTGTTCCTGATTTTCCATATCATTCTGTGTTTTATTTCTTTACAATTTTTTTCTTTATAAAATCCAGGATAGTTTCTTCTTTGAAATCTGTGAATTCTCCGGCATCATAAAATACACCTTTACATGAGGGACAGGTTTCGTAGGTAATTTGTTTTTGATCTCTATCCGATTTTGATATCATAGGAGTTAAACATTTCGGACAATTAACATTTCGCATTTTATCATATTTTTTTCCTGTTTCCTTGTCTCCGCTATCTACTTCTTTCGATCCTTTTTTTGCTTTTAATTCTGATTTTTCAAATACATCCAGCCAGATTCCCTTGCACTTTGTACATCTGTCAATTTCTACATTCATATAATTAATCTTTTCCATAATGGCTTTGCATTTCGGACAGAATACTTTTTCTTTCTTAATATACATTTTCACAGCTCCTTATACGCCGGCAATAATAACCGCAATTCATGGCATCTTAACCGAATGAGATCATTAAAACCCAAACCAACGTTTTCTTGTATTAATTATACAGGGAAACGAGCATTACACAAGAAGAATTATCATTATTTTAAAGGTATTTTTGAATAAACCTCTCTTATATAAAATAAGAATTCCCGGACAAGAAAAAAACGCTTGATTTTTACTTTCATCATCGTATAAGCTTACTGAACATAAAAAAGGATACATTTATCTAAGGAGGAGATGGCATGAGTGCAATTACGGGATTTCTGGATTTAGGCAGGACGTGGAAGGGGAAACCGGAGGCTGTACTTTCTGAGATGGCGGAAGTACTGAAGCACAGGGGACCGGATATGTCCGGTGTTTATGAGAAAGATCCTTGCTACCTGGCACAGCAACGATTGAGTATAATTAATCTAACCGGGACAGGAAGGCAGCCTGTCTCAAATAAAGATGGTTCGATCCGGATGATCTATGCCGGAAAAACCTATAATTATAAGGAATTAAAAACCCAATATGGACTTGAGTCGAAAGGATATCAATTCAGAGCCAACTCTGACGCAGAAGTACTTCTTGCTCTCTATGAAGAGCTCGGCCTCGATTTTTTAAAAGAACTAAACGGGATTTACGGGCTGGCGATCTGGGACGCGAGAGAAATGAATCTCCATATCGCACGGGATCCCTTCGGTGTTGCGCCTCTTTTTTATATGGAATATAAAAAGACCTTCTGGTTTGCTTCGGAAATAAAAGGACTTCTTATGGCTCCTGATTATATTCCAAGACCGAACATCGAAGCCATGTATCATTTTTTCGGTTTTGATTATGTTCCCGGTACTCTTACTCCTTTTGAGGGAATTCATGAACTTGCTCCGGGTCGGGTGCTCACGGTATCTGTTAAAAATCCCCAGCCTCAGATAGTACGTTTTTTTGATATTACCTATACAATCGATAAAAAGATATCCGAAAAAGAAGCCATGGAACGGTCAAGAGCATTGATGATAGAATCAGTAAAGCGTCAAAGCATCTCTGATGTACCAATCGGCATCAATCTGTCCGGCGGTATGGATTCAAGTACTCTTGTAGCGCTTTATTCAAAGATCCGCGGCGATTCAGATTTCCATACCTTTGCCCTTACCTTTGATGATGTCAGTTTTGATGAGTCCCCCTATTCACGGTTGATGGCAAAGAAATTCGGAACCCATCATCACGAGATAATGGTGACGGCAAAAAAGGTATTGGAATACCTGCCGAAACATCTTGTCTACATCGATGAGCCCTATGCAGACGGAGCCGCGATTCCTACATTTCTGGCTTCCCTGGAAGCAAAGAACCATGTATCCGTGATTCTTTCCGGCGAAGGGGGGGATGAGTTTTTCGCCGGTTATGTGTTATATGCCGCGTATAAGATGAGGAATCTCTACAGATCCATAGTTCCCGGATTTATCCGGAAAGGAATTATCCGGCCCCTGGTACATATGCTGCCGGTAAATCTTAATAAACTGAGCTTTGATTTTAAAGCGAAACGATTCACTCACGGGGCCGAGCTTTCAGTCCCGGTCTCTCACTGCAAATGGCGGGAGGTGCTGTCAAAGGAAATGCGGCTCCAAATTTTATCGAACTCACAGCTTTGCAATACTTTCCCGAATTCCGAACAATTTTATATTGATACCTTTAACAATGCTCAGGCGGATGATGTGCTGAACAAACTTATGTATATAGAATTCAATAACGGGCTTCCCAATGATCTTATGATAAAAAATGAACGTATGACTATGGCCCATTCCCTGGAAGTACGTATGCCTTTTACCGATACTCATCTTGTCCGGTTTCTTTCCACCATGCCTGTGAACTATAAAATGAAGGGGATGCGAAAAAAGAACCTGATGCGGGGTGCGATGGAAGGGATATTACCCAAAGAAATAATTGAGAAAAAGAAAGTCGGTATGGAGATGCCCTATTCCAAGTGGTTCTGTAATGAATTGAAGGATTTTGCAGAGAATTACTTTTCTCTTGAAAAACTTAATAACACGCAACTTTTTCATGGAGAATCCGTACGGACCTTATGGCAGCAACACCTGGACTTGAAAGTCGATCATGGCCGGTTTCTCTGGGGATTGTTAAGCTACATGCTCTGGCATGAAGCATATATTGAAAAGCGCAATTTCAGAGATTATTTATCGACACCGCGAAAACCGAGATAAGAAAACTGATTGTATCGATCCGGAGTTGAGCCAGGTGACAGGACTTCTGCAAAGCTAAAAACCGAACGCTATGGATGCGAGAATCCGGTTGTTATGTCTCCAGTTATAGTAATCGCTTTGCTCCCGTACAAAAAAGAATTCACATGCGATTCCGAAAGTAAAATCATATAATCCGGCATATTCGGTACCGGTCCGGGCCTTTCTGATTATTTCCAGTATTTCCATTTTGAAATCATATACTCCTGCTCTTGCAACTATCAGTGACATCTCTTTACAGGGTGTTTATTTCAAATAAGTGCCCCTAAGAATCTGCAGATACTTATAAAAGTATCTGCATGTAAATTATCGAATTACAGATAGAGCCTGAAGCCGACTGATACTGCAAAACCATTAATCAATAAGGGAGAGCCGGATATTTTTTCTTCCTGATCTTCCGAAAAAAGAAAAGGGGAGAAAAATAAACCGGTAAAAATTAATGCAAGTAAAATCTTTTTTATCATAAATAACTCCTTAAATTTATTAGAAGTACTCTGTAAAACAGAGTTAATCTGCAAAAAAAATTACTGAATAAAACTTTCAAGTACTTTTATATACTGCTCAAATCTTTTACGACCAGTTTTTGTCAGTGAATAAAAAGTTTTAGGTTTTCTGTTTATGAATTCTTTCTTAAC
>JAFGRV010000463.1 GCA_016934975.1 Spirochaetales bacterium
ACCGTATCTTTGTTATTGAAACAAAGGGGGAGGTTTTTTCCAACACGATGAAAAATACCCTTTTAAAAAAACTGGATGATTTGGAGGGTGATGAAATTATAAAGGGTTATAAAGGGGTGCTGGTTTTCGAAAGTCTGGTCGAGCAATTAGATAGAGATACAACCTGGGAAACCTTTTTGTCTGAAGCCGAAGAGGCTTTGGAAAAGAAAATGGCAAAGGATGAATTAGCAAGTGATGTTCCGGAAGAAGATAAATTTAAGAAGTATGTCCCTGTATACACTGTTTCCGGTGCGAAGCGTAAATATTTAGAGAGGAAAGCTAAAGTTAAGCTTACCGGTTGGCTCAATGTCGAACCGGGGAATTATCCTGAAACAGTTTTTGCCATACAAGTGAAGAGTCCGGCGCTTGTCCCCAAATACAAGCTTAATGACTGGATAATTCTGGATTCTTCATTTAGACAGAAGGAAACCATAGGAAAAATCGTATTGTATCACCATCCCGATTTGCAGGCTGAATATGATGATGGTTTTATTTTAAGGGAGTTTTCCATAGAAGAAATTGATAATACCGGCGAACTTTTTAATGATATTAAGGTTATTTTATCACCATTAAATAATGCGTTTCCGAAAAAAGAAATTTCCGGAATTTCAGCCGGAACCCAAATAAGTATTATTGGTGTTGAATATGAAGCAAAAAAAGAACCTTGGATTATAGCATTTCCGGGCAAAGATGATTATTATAAAAGTTGTCTCCCTCTTACAACAATGAAAACTGCTGCAGGTTATTGGAGTCAGGAGCAATATGATATAGAGGATAATCCGGATTGGGCAGAACAATGGGTTAAACCTAAGAATATTTCAGGTCCATGGGAAAAAGGTACTTTCATCGCTCAGGTTATTGGTGATTCAATGGAACCAAAAGTACCAAATGGATCTTGGTGTGTTTTTACTCCATCAAAGGCCGGCAGTCGGGAAGGTCGGATTGTACTTGTTTGGCATGCAGGAATTACCGACCAGGAAACAGGAGGAAGTTATACGCTGAAGAAATATCATTCAGAAAAAATTGCAAAGGAAGATCAGGATTGGGTGCACCAGAAGATTGTATTGCAACCCTTAAATCCGAAATTTGACCCTATTGAATTGTTTCCTGCGGATGAAAATCACGTAAGGATAATTGCTGAATTGGATACGGTTCTGTAAACTGTTTTAAAAAGTACATTCATGTACTTTTAGAAATTTTGAAGTAAACTATACGGGCGATAAACATAACAAGAAATATAGGGAGGACCATCTCACATTCATTTTCCGCGCCGGTGTACCTTCCATGTTTTATTCCTTTTTGTAAGAAAAATATATTGCGAAGGAAGCCATGAAACCAGGAAAATGCGGGGAAGGGAAAAAATAAGGAAATGTAAATTTAACAGGGAGAATCACGATACTGCCCCTTCGTTTTTACAGTATATTTTCCCCCTTCCCAAAAAATCCGTTTAAAATCCGTCTCCATCGGATGTAAAAATTTTTTCCATTTTTATCCTAAAACACAAAACCACATACCACTCCGAAATATCCACTGTGAACAAAAAATGGGGCTTAATGATAGGTAAACTTATAATTCTCTTTATAAAATATGCTCTAAAAAACCAATATAAAACCACCATTTGTATGGATTTTACAGTATAAGTGAAAAAAATCGTAAAATTCACAAATTTCATAAATTTCTATCTACAGGAACGTTTCACGCAATTAGGAATACATACTTCTCCCTAAAAACAGTCAAAATCGAGAAAAAAAATAATTCAAAATATCAGTCTTCAACGAAGTCCAATTGTAATTTAAGGTGATCTTCAACTTCGTTGAAGACCTCAATCAGAGGGAGTACAACCATGGCATTTAAGGCGGCAGGTTTGAAAATATTTATTTCGATTCACCAGCTACATCCAATATTCGAGTCTTAAATTCTTCGGAAATCCAGAATCCGGCATTCGTCTCCAATAATTCTATCATTTCTTTTAAAGAGCTGATTAAGCCCCTATTTTTTGCTGCCAATAATACACCTATCAAGCCGATTATTGTTATACCTTCACGCTCTGCAATAAGTCTACCCTTCATTTCATCAATAAGAAGAAAAGCGGCCTTTTTCTCTTTTGCCAGGGCGATCGCTTCAGCTTCGCCTTCATCCAACTCAATTTTTAAAAAATCTGCATATTTTTCATCTATTACTTTTTCAACTATAATAAATGATGGTAACCTTTTATGCTCAACTAATAATTCATTATAAACAGTTTTGGGAATAATTACATTAGAATAAATTTTCTTAAGGATCTTAATTTGTTTTATCTGGATAAGTGATGTGATTGGGGAAGTATCGCTAATGATTATTATATAAGATTGTGTTTTTTAAGTGTTTCTACATCTTTATTAAATTCATCAATACCATAGTGTATAGGTATCTTCCTCTTACCTAATTCTTTCATAAATTTAGCTTGTGTTAGATTAGCTATAATTGCCGCTTGACCAAGAGTTGCTTTGTTGTCGATAAACAGCCCCAAAGCAAAATCAAGATTTGCCTCTTCCTGAGTTATTCTAATATTTTTCATTAATTTATCTTCTATAATTATAGTCATCCTAATTATTATACTGTAATCATGAGATTTTGGCAAACGAAATGTATTAGAAAATCTTCAAATACTCCCTTCCCGGGCAGTCTATTATGGAAAACGACTACCCCCGGTTAATAGATGGTTTATAAATTTTCGTCGAGCCAGACGCGGATTACACGGGGTCCACGTTCAGCTCTCTCTATCTCCACAACAATAGGAAGTCCCTCTACCAGTAACGGCATTATTTTTTTCGGGATTTGAGATTCTCCGAAATAGATATCTCCGCTGCCATCAGCCGGAATTATAAATCCGAAACGGAATCCCGATTCTTTTTGGAGAATACATTTAATTACACCCTTTTTAATTTCTCCCTTACCCTTTGGTTTTGAAAATGATTCCAACTCATTTTTTACTTTCAAAATATGTTTATTACGGGGCGCTATTTTAACGGCTTGAGCACAGATTTCAACGGCTTCGTCTCTCCTGTTGGCTTTTTGTAAAGCACGGCAAAGAATTGGTACAACCATTCCAAGCCCGCGTTTATTCCCGAGGCTTTTATCAATAGCAAATCCCTCTTTCAGATGATTGATGGCTTGTTCGGGCATGTTGTTTTTCAGTAAAGCCCTGCCGCTGGTACACTCCGCCAAGAGAGTTTAAAACCATTGCCTGCCCGCGTTGGTTATTGATCTCCTCTTCGATTAACAAGCTTTGCCGGAAGGACCTGACAGCTCTGTCAAAATCCCCCAGCCTCTGATAGATCCCGCCCAGCGTATTAAGCCGCATTGCCTCTGTCCGGTCCCGGTCAAAGGATTGTTCGATCTTATTGACCACGCCTTCGATACCGAGCAGGGTTTCTTTTGCATTGGAAAAATCCCCCTGTAATAATTTAAATTTTGCCTGTTGAATGTGAAACTGGGCTACGGAATTCCAATCTCCCCTCTCTTCAGACATTTTCAGAAATATTCCGATTATCCGGTTGGCGCGGTGCCAGTGCCCAAGGCGGTTAAACAGAGCCCGTAAATTCAAATAAAAACCAACATAGCTTTCATCCCCAATCTCGGCCATCCACTCGGCAACGTTGATAATATCATCCAGATCAACCTCCAGGTCTTTTGACTCCTCGTCGCGGACGCGGCCGAAAAAATAAGCGGAATGATTTTGCTTCGCCCTGTCAAGCAGGCCTCTTTTTACGGCAAGTTCTCCTGCAAATTCCTTTAGCAAAGGGTGAAATATGAAACGCCGCGAGGCTGACTGTGTACTGTTTAGCAGGGACAGATCCACCAGTTCCTGGAGGCTTTCCCGGACAGTAAACTCATCATCCTTTTCCATCACAGCCATAGCAGTGGCCTGGGCGAATCCGCTGTCGGCACAGACTGACAACCGGGCGAAGGCATCAATTAAATCACCACGCAGGTCTTCCTCCATGTATATGATTGATCTCCGGAAGCAGAGCCGGACATTGAGATGTGTATCACGCCTTAGTTTTAGTCTGTCCAGGTTTAAGGCATCAGCATAACCTGTAAATTTAAAACCAGGATCAATCCGCAAACGGTTCATCAAAGTTTTACCTACAATTTCAATTGCCAATGGTAAATTCCCTACGAGAGCTAATATCCGGTTTATAGCTTTTGCTTCTTCATTACACTTGTGGGAACCGATAAACTGGCTCAGCAGGGCAAGGGCTTCCGGATCAGCCAGAATGGGCAGATCAACCAACTGATCATCAGAAATATCTATCTGACCGGGCAGCGAACGGTCCCGGGTTGTGACAATAATGGCACATTGAGTGCCGCCGGGATGGAGTGTACGGATATCTGCTGTCTCCGCATTGTCTATGATTAACAGGATTCGTTTCTCCCGGAACAAATCCTGCATAATGGCGGAGGCGTTCCTTGTATCATCTTCATCAAGGATCTCCCCGTCTAACCGGGCAAATTCACGGGCAACCGTATCTGCGTCTTTTTTGCTGTCTAATCTGATACCGATGACACCGTCGGGGAACCGATCCCGGTGCTTTTCAGCAAAATGACAGGCTAAGGCCGATTTACCGATTCCCCCGGTGCCGGCCACACCAACAATTCCCGCCATCCTGCGGCTCTCCGGCTGCATGAGAACCTCTTCCAGCTTTTCCAATTGGTCAATCCGGCCTACAAAATCGGCTGTTTTTTGTTGAGGCAGTATAAATGGCGGCCCGGAGCGGGGCTTTCTGTAACCGCGCAAAGTTACTTTATAATCACCGCCCACATATCCCGGACTCATATCGCCATAAGTGGTTATGTGAGGAGAAAAATTCTCATCATTCTTCAACTGTGTAATTCCCTCCCACTTCTCCCGGGCAATAATTTCCTTCAGTATGAATAGATTTTCCTGTTTTTTTGTCTGTTCCATTTTTTATTTTTTCTACAGGCGGGACATCGGAAGGAACGGTTTGACCAGGATTTTCCGATTGTTTTCGAACTGTGTAATGCCCGTTAACTTTCCCGGGACTATAATTTCCCAGAGTTTGAATATCTTCTTCTATATCATCTTTTCCCGCCTCATTATTTTTTCCCGCCTTGCGAACCAGAATATAGATTGTAGTTGTGACTAGGGGAATAATATAGATTAGAATCCAAAATGATCCCAGAAAATTTTTTAGTACATTATTTTTAAAATAAGTATATCCTTCTAAAAAACTCCACAAGGCTCCCACTTGAATACCGTAAGTGCAAATGAATCTTATTACTGTTTTAATTTTTTCCGTCATAATATCATCTCCCAATATCTGCTGGTAGATATTTAGTATCGCTTGTAAATTATCTATATTATAAAAGCTTTTTTTAAAAATGTCTCATCAATCCGTGATTATTATCCCTAAAAACAGAAGAATTCACTATTCATATTTCTCTCCCGTAACCTCTCGCACAGAAATTAATTTTTTACTGTACTAAATGCCCCTTTTTTAATATATTTTTTTGGGAGGTAGGAAATGACATTATATTCACGGTTATAAGTCGTTTCATTTATTATAATCGTTATTCTTGCGGGTTCAGTATTAACCCTGGGGACAATATTTATCCTCAGGCCACTAGTGCAGGCAACTCAGAATGAAAACTCAATTACAAATATAGTGGATAATATTGCGAATCCGGAAATAGAGACGGAGACCATTTCCGGAAATACCGGCACTATTAAGAGAAAACGTCGGAGCCATCGATGCCCAAATAGTGGCTTACCATTAATAAAGTTTTTTGTAAATTATCCTGACAATTAGTAAATTGGCAGGATTTCCGATTGTAGTTAAGAAAGGAGTATAATTCTGTCATAGGAATTACGCTTAATAGAAAAATTACAGGAGGTATTTCTTATGGCGAGTTTGTTTTAAAACTGGTTATTGGGAGCATAAAAAAGAAATTACTAATAAAAAGTAGGTAGCTTTGTAAAAGGGTAATTGCAAACTTAACTTCCCTTTTTAAACAACATTATAGCAGAGAATTAAAAATAAAGAGTGAGCCGAATAAAGCACACATCCCCTTCCAAAAAAATCCGTTTAAAATCTGTTAAATCCGTTGTAAAAAATTCTTCCCTATTTACCATAAAACACCAAACCACCTACAGTACCCCGTATAAACCTGACCTTTACGGGCTGGCTAAAAAGATTGCAGTGAACAAAGAAATTACAGGAGGTTTACCTCTGACCGTGTTGCTTAACACGTTTTTACTATTGTGAAAAAAAACAAATTATGAATAAATTCATTAAGACAATAATGTTACATGAACAGGACGCAGATGGAACGGAATCACTTTGCTATTGTAATTTATGGCTATTTGTATTAATATAATAAGTGATATTCATAATATATCATATAATAGATATAATGAATGATATTATTCGTTGTCAGGTTGTTTTATGTAATATATAATAACATAATTGCTAACTAAAATAATATAGTTATAATCCTGGTTGAAAAGGACACCACTATGTCAAATGATCTTACCACCAAACTGCCAATCGGCGATTTAATCATAAAAATAAAAGATGAAATCATTCTTAGCAAACAAAAAATGGAAATTGAAAAAACAATAGCCTATTGGAAAATTGGTAAACATATAAAAGAACATCTATTAGAAAACCAGGACCGTGCGGATTATGGAGAATATGTATACAAAACAATTGCAGAAGAGCTTGCTATTAGTACTCGTGTTTTATATTTCACTGTACAATTTTATGAAATGTATCCCAAGATTGTGAATACGTATTCACAATTGACATGGAGTCACTACAAATTGCTCCTTGCAGTGAAGGACGATGAAAAGCGAAAGGAATTTGAACAACAAGTAATTAAAGAAGATTTAAGTGTAAGAGAATTAAAAGAACTCATTAAAGAAGAAAAAAGTAATGGAAATATTAATAATAAACAAATTCTTATAGTAAAAAGAGGGCTTCTGCATATATTTAAGCTTAAGACATTACAAATGGATAAAACTACAAAATTATACATCGATTTGGGATTTAAAATATATAAGGATAATCCGGATAAGGGGAATGCCAGTTATGCTGAAGAGAGTATTGTCAGGGTTAAAGAGTCTATGAATGATTACAGTTTTACCCTTATAAATGAAGACCAGGGCAGCAAACTCTATACATACAAAGGCTATATTAAGGAAATTGTGGATGGCGACACAATATGGGTGATTCTTGAGCTTGGGTTTAATACCTGGACGACCAAAAAAATTCGATTACGGGGAATTAATGCAATGCCCCCTGAAATGCTGCCGGGTAAAAAAGCAAAAGAATTTATAAGCAGCCAATTAAATCCCTGTAATTTTGTTGTTATAAAAACATATTGGCGGGATAAATATAACCGGTATTTAGCAGATATTTCTTTACGTGTGTATGCTCTGAAGGTTTTCAAGGTTCATACCCCCGTAAAGTAACTCTGGATTTAGCTCCGGTTCGGGAACCGGGCATTTGTCCGTATTTTTTTATGATAAAGATGAACCGGATGCGAATGTGGTGGCGGAGAGCGGGACATTTTTGAACCAATTGTTGCTGGAGAAGGGGCTTGCGAGGAAATATAGTTCATAATTGATTCGCACTCCTATGATCATTTATTAAAAGTATTTAAAGCACTGTTTAGCCTCCTGCAAAGTGGAACAAAAAGGACGTATAATAATTCCTGGATAACAGATAAGTTATACAAAGAATCACGATCACACTTTAGCGCACGAAAAGAATTCCGGAATGCAATACGTGCTACTATGCGAATACTTATATTTGAATCATGGAACATTTGTTACACCGAATGAACTCTCACCCACGGGAGGAAAAGCCATAACTTTTAAATTTTAATTTTACACAATAATATATCACGACGATAACAAAAACACCTAACAATGTAATAGATACTTACATCTCCTTTACTAGCTAAACCAGCAACTCCCGGTGAACAACCTAAGGTATTTACATGCTGCCGTCCCGGAAACACCCCCCATGAGGTATCTGTCCGAAGGACAGCTTTACCTCTTGGGGGGTGTTGCAGGGAACAGGCAGCGCGGGCAAGGGGATTGTTGTTCACCGGGAATTGCTGCTCACCCCTTGCATATATTTCGATTATTATATATATTTGTGACAATGTGATTTTCTCGCCGGATGGGTAGATTAATAAAATCCTCTCAAAATGAAATAACAGCAGAATCAATCCATGAATGAAATATTAAGGAAAGAAAAATGGAATTTAGTGAATTAGGAATAAATGAGAAAGTACTGAAAGCGATATCGGAATTAGGTTATGAACAATCGACACCAATTCAGGAACAGGTTATACCCCATATTATTGCAGATGCCGGGGATCTTGTGGCGTTGGCGCAAACGGGAACGGGAAAAACGGCAGCATTCGGTTTACCTTTATTAGAGAAAATTAAGCCCGAAGAAAAATATACCCAGGTTCTTATTTTGTGCCCAACCAGGGAGCTTTGCCTTCAGAGTTATAATTTTTTGGTCTCATATGCAAAATATCTTAAGAAGATTAAAATAGTTGCTGTTTACGGGGGTGTCGGGATTCAACAGCAAATTTCCGAATTGAAAAGCGGTGTGCACATCATCGTTGCCACCCCGGGAAGACTCCTCGATTTAATGAAAAGAAATATTGCCGATATAAGCCGCATCAATTATTTTGTTCTGGATGAAGCGGACATTATGCTTGATATGGGCTTTAAGGACGAATTGGACGCGATCTTCGTTGAATCGGGAGTTCACCGGCAGGTGCTTTTATTTTCCGCTACTATGCCTGCGGAGGTTGCGGCAATCGCCTCGGGGTACATGAAAAACCCGGCTGAAATCGTCATCGGGGGTAAAAATGCGGGAACGGATACTATCGAACATAAATATTTCATGGTCCATGCCCGGGATAAATATCTCGCACTAAAACGGTTAGTCGATTTTCACCCTGAAATTTACGGAATAATTTTCTGTCGTACAAGAATAAGTACACAGGAAATAGCGGAAAAAATGATTAAAGACGGTTATGATGCGGAAGCCCTTCATGGGGATCTTTCACAAGTGCAGCGGGAGTATGTGATGCAAAAATTCAGGGAGAAAAATATTCAGCTTCTTATTGCGACTGATGTGGCGGCCCGTGGACTGGATGTAGATGACCTGACACATATTATTCACTATGATCTTCCCGACAAGAGCGAAATCTACAGCCATCGAAGCGGCAGGACCGGAAGAATCGGGAGAAAAGGGATCTCCTACGCAATTATCAACCTGAAAGAAAAAAACAAGTTAAAATATATTGAACGGTTTATAAAACGGGAAATTACGGAAGCAAAAGTACCCGGGGGACGAGAGATTTGTGAACATCAGCTTATGCACCTTATTGACCGCGCCAAAACAGTAAAGGTGGATTACGAACAAATAGCACCTTACATGCCGGTGATAGAAGAGAAGCTTGCCAGTCTCGACAGAGAGGAATTGCTCCAGCATTTTGTTTCTCTGGAATTTAACCGCTTTTTAACCTATTATAAAAATTCCAAGGATTTATCTCCGGTTTTATCACGGGATAACTCGCGAGAGAGGTCTCGGGATTTATCCCGGGATAAATCCCGGGACAGGAATCGTGACAGATCCAGAGATAATTCACGTGACGGAAGACAAAGATCGTCAAAAAATGAGGATTCGACTCAATTTTTAGATCTCTCGATAAATCTTGGAAAACAAGACCGCATCACCCCCCCGGATCTTATCGGACTGATAAATCAAAGCACCCGGAGCAGGCACATAAAAATAGGCAGAATTGATATCAACATGAATACCTCGCGAATCCAGATCGAGGAAAGTTCTTTTAATGAAGTAGTCGAGGCCCTGGATGATTTTACCTTCAAGAACAGGAAGATACAGATAAAAATCGAAGGAAACACCCGGGGCAAAAAAAACGAGCGAAAAGCGAGAACCAGAAGACAGGCAGCCAGAAAAAAGAAGAAAAAGGATTCTTCGTATTCCTAGAGGAATTATTACCTGGAATAGCCTGCACAAGCTGGAATGTGGTTCGCCACGGAGGGCTTGGGCAAGCCCTGTTCATTTTATTTCTCCCTCCTATAACTCTTGACAATTGCCGGGTCGATTCTTAAGCTTTAAGGATGGAGGAATAAACATGTTAAGAATATCAATGATATTGTGTTTACTTGTGCAATTCTCCTTTTTAACAGCCGAGCAGGTAATAACACTCTACTCGGAGAATAACCCGGACGGGGGTTTTACCATCTATGGAGATAACGCCGACCGGATACCGTACCACCTGGAATTGGCTTTTACATCCCTGAACAATCTTATTCCGAATAAAAAATTACCCGCCATGAGTGTTTTGCCTGCTTTTTCGGCACACAATACCCTTATTGTGTTAAAACCCGCCGGCAGGGGTAAAACCAGCTTTAAATATTCCTATACCTATTACAAGGGTGATCCTTTTACGGTAGAACATGATGATTCTTATTTGTATCTGTTCCCTTATGAGCATGGGAAAAAATATAATATCGGCCAGGGTTATAACGGGGCGTCTACCCATACCGGGGACGGGAGATATGCCCTCGATTTTTCCATGGACGTGGGGACACCGGTGCATGCTGCCAGAGAGGGTCTTGTGGTCGGCGTGAAGGAAGATTCCGATAAAGGTGGGGCGGAAGACAAATACGCGGCAGACGGAAACTATGTGGAAATTATGCATTCCGACGGTTCATTCGCCGTTTATATACATCTGAAGCTGAATGGGGCACTTGTGGAACCGGGCGATGAGGTTGAGGCGGGAGAGTTGATTGGTCTGAGCGGGAACACAGGGCTTTCATCGGGACCGCACCTCCATTTTGCCGTTTCAGTGCCGGTACTCAGGGGAATGACCACAATACCTGTTATGTTTCTTAATTATGATAAAAGGGCAGTATCTCCCCTCCAGGGTAATTTTTATTATTCGACTCACCCGGGGCTGCCGGAATACAAGGTTGAGCTTGCGGAAAATGTGACGAATGCTGCGTATGATGATTACGTTAAGAAGATAGGCCAGACAGATAAAATAGAATTCCGTACCGAGACGATAGATTCAAAAGTGGTGATGTATGTCCGGAACGGTTTTAACCGGTCCAAACAGGTCACTATCGATTTTACCCTGACAAATATGCAAGCCAGTAAGGAACTGCCTTTTGTCATCGTGGTTCCCCGGTTATCGGAACGATATATGCTTTATCTGGAGAGGGTGAATTATTCCGATGCCTGGAAGTATTATTATTCCTATTCGTATAAGGATGGAAATTAGGACTTAAAATACCGTTTTAACACAACAAAGAAAACCTTTGCGGCATTTAACTTTGGGAAAAAATAGCCCAGTGACGTAAACCGGAATTTCGTCTTTTCCGATTGGAGGAGTTTCTCTAATCTCCTGTCGTATTCATAGAGTGATGTTTTAAATAATTCATTTATATCGGTATGTTTTGTAAGATATAAAATATTGTTGAACCATTCTCTTACTGTTTTTGCAGAAAGCCGTTGTTCCAGATCGGCGATACTTTTTTCTACTTTACAATACTCTTCCCAAATAGCCCTGATAAATTCATCAAAATCGTATAATTTTAATTTTTTCATCGCGAGACTCCAGGCTGCACATTCGGCGAAACTATAGAGGAGTTTTTTATAATGCCTCATTTCCCTGGGGAGGATTCCTTTCATCCGGAGGGTGATGTTTGTGTCCGGCGCTTTTTCTTCACCAAACTCAAGGAAATACGAATAATCCTTTATTGTGTTATTATCATATAACAGACCTTCGAGGTTTTTATATATTTTTTCATCGGCTTTAAAAAAATAAGCAAGACCTTCTATCCGGTTAAAGACTTTAAGGGTATCAAGGTAGCCTAATCTTCTATAATCCGTGAGAAAAGTCTTATCAAAATTAAGAACACCCCCCATTTGTATGGAATTCTTTATATATATGGTCTCTGTGCCCGTGATGTCAGGCCGCCTGTTCCACCCGATCCCTGAAATATCAACGACAATTATTTTTTTATAGCCCCGTTCCTTGGCCAGGGAGAAGGGAATATTATTGTATACTCCTCCGTCTATAAATTTCTTTTTCTTTATCTCGGTCATGCTAAAACCGGGGAATGTTGCACTTGCCAGTATATAATCGATAAGCAAACCTTCTTCGATATCATCAATAAAGAGTTCCCGGGGTTTTAGTTCTTTAATTTCATATGTGGTAATACCAAAATCGATTTTGTTCTTCCGTATCTTCTTTTCATCGAGATATGTCTCAAGAATATGCCGCAAGGGATGTGTATTCAGTCCCTTTTTTTCGATGATATCTTTTTGCAGTTTTTCTAAATATTTAAAATTCTTCGCATTCAGTATTATTTGACCATCTTTTACCAATTGTTCAGGTATGGCGACGATCTTATCAATTCCAATATCACGTATAATAGCATCTGCGATTTTATAATCCCCCTGGGCGATTAATCCTGCCATCATGGCGCCGACGGAACTCCCCACAACCGCATCAATTTTTATACCTATTTCCAGCAAAGCCTGCCAGACCCCCATATGATAAACACCTTTTGCCCCTCCCCCGCTTAATACCAAGGCATATCCATCATCTTTTACCATCCGGTTAATCTCCTCTTTTTTTTTCGATGATACATGCGTCATGAATAACCGCATCTGAAATAAAAAACTTTATTCGCCCGATCGTAAGACTTATCCGGGTGAATACTGCGTTATCACACCACTGCCCCGATTTGTCAAGACATCCCGGGATGTTATTATCGAAGGATTGGAAAAACTCACGTTTCAAGGTGATTCCCAATAAATTTTTGTTAAAACTCATTTTTACACCGAACATAAACCCTTGAGATAGAAATTCATCCGCAACATCCCGGTCGATATGAATCGACATGATATGAAGCGTGTCGTCCGTTTTTTCTCTGTAACTTCCTTTTTTGAAAAATAATCGCAGGGTTTGTGAATTACTCTGGGCGATAAAATCCATCTCTTCCGGAAGAAGCATCACCTTTTTATACCTGTTTTTCTTTGCAAGACGTGCATAAAAGGCAAGGGTCGAATTACCGGCAAGTTTGTAGGAATAGTAGGAAGGTTGATACCGGATCCGTAAACATCGAGTGATTTTAATAATGATGTTCTCGAGGTCGTCCCATAATTCTTTTCCTATAAAATATGCCCCGAGAAGGGATAACAAAATTTCAACAGAGAGGAGTGATTGCGGTTGAAAATAATAAAAGCCCGCGATAATGATAATCCCTAACAGAATTCCGAAGACCTTATTAAACTGGCTTTCTATCTTTTGATAGGCGGAGCGTTGGTTCGACTGAATATCCGCGGCATATTCTTCGAAAGGACAAAACATAATGTGTTTTGAAGTTAATTTCCGGCTATAAGGGTAAATAACGAAATGACTCTCTAAAGAAGAATAGTGACGTAAGTTTTCATTATTGTTCAGTTCGATGTCATATACATCTTCCAGGTCATGATTTTTCTTTAAGGCAATTATATGTTCATAGGGAATTGATTTTTTCATAGCATCCCACTCTCTTATATACACCTTATATTTATTATCGGAAGTCGGTTATAACCGACAATACACCTTATACTTATTATTGGAAGTCGGTTATTACCGACAATACACCTTATACTTATTATCGGAAGTCGGTTATAACCGACAATACACCTTATACTTATTATCGGAAGTCGGTTATAACCGACAATAATCACATATCCGAAACACGTAATAATTGTATAGTACATAGAACTAAAAACTCAATACAAAAATAAAATATTTTTGATATTATCTTATTATAATCGGAACTGATACGAAAAAAGCCCCTCTTTCGAAGATATTGCATTTTTAAGCTCTATACGATAGTATCTCCTTAAGAGAAAGATGCTTTCATGTATAAAAAAAAAAGACACTTCTATATTCTTATCCCGCCGTGCTTGTTATTTCTCCTGCTCGTGCATGTAATTTCCTGTCAAACAAGTGACAGGAGAGAATCGAGGATAATGGAAAATACGCAGTATAAAGATACGTGGTTTTTCTCAGAGTCTCCCCGACGGGGGGTTGCTCTGGTTGTTCACGGATTAAACACTACTCCACGAGCAATGGATCCTGTTATCCGGATTCTCCTTGCTCAAGGAATAGATGTCCTGAATCTGGGTTTAAGCGGACACAGGGGTGAGAGGAATGAAATGAAATATGTTACCAGAGATCTATGGCTCGCGGAAATAGTGGCAGGTTTCAGAAAGGTACGAGCGTACGCCGATACATCAGGCCTCCCGGTCATTTTCACAGGATTTTCCTTAGGGGGGGTTGTGGGGCTGGATGCTCTCTGCACATCCGGTGAAACATTATTCGATTATGCAGTTTTATTTTCCCCTGCAATCACACTGCATTGGTATTCGTATTGTGTAAAATTATCGTTTATATTCGGTAATAGTTTTGTTATACCGAGTAAAACTCCGGAAGCCTATCGTGCGAATAACGGGACGACTGTTGCCGCGTATACATCCCTTTTTTCTCACATTAAACATGTGACCACATCTCCTTGCACTTCTGCCCGGATACCATGTCTTTGTTTTATCGATCCTGATGATGAACTTGTTGACAGCAAAGCATTATCCCGGTTAATTAAAAAGAAGCAATGGAGTGACTGGAAGGTACTATTGATAAAAAAAGATCCTTTCCCTGCAAAAAATGCATATCATCACTTGATTATCAACCCTGAAGCCACAGGGGAAACAGCATGGCAAATGATTGAATCAGAGATCTCCTCTTTTTTGAATCGGATTCTTTAAAAAAAATGCCTTTTCACCCCCCCCGGGCAAAAAGGCACAATCAGAAATAAAACCCCTATAAAAAATGGTTAATTCCCCGCAATCTCATGGCTCCGAACGTTCTTGACGTTCTCTATTAAAAGTATAACTCAGAGTATCCTGTCTTAAAATCATACTTTGGTATGATTTTATGAAAAAAATTACAAGAAATCCCTTGATTGGTCATACTTTAGTATGAAACCGGAAACCCTCCGGTTTTTCATTTCACATGACCTTCAAGCCATGTAAGTATATCTTTTATAACCTGCTCCCTGTTTATTTCATTAATAATTTCATGCCGGGACTCCGGATAAAGTTTATAGGTGAGATCCTTTATACCCGCTTTTTTATACATCTTCACTAATCGAAGAATGTCTTTGCCCATGTTGCCGACGGGATCTTTTTCACCGGCACAGAGATAAAGAGGCAATGTATCCGGTATTAAGGCGATATGTTTCTTTTTATAGATTGTATTGAGCCAGGCGGATAATTCCCAATAAAAGCCGACTGAGCAGATAAAACCGCAACGAGGATCCTGAATATAGACATCAACCTCATTAGTATCTCTGTTAAGCCAATCAAACCCGGTTCTGTTCGGTTTAAAAGGTTTATTGAATGCACCAAAGGAGAGACTATTTACTTTTTCACTTTTATATTTTTCTCCATGTTTTTTCATTTCGTTTTTAAGGATTATTTTCCCAAAGGTCAGCAACAGTTTATTCGGGATTCCGGGACCGGAAAAAATACAGCCTTCGATATCCTTTCCATGCTCCTCGATATATCCGAGGGAGATATAGGTACCAAAGCTGTGGGAAAAGTGAAACAATGGTAATTCCGGATGATTTTTACGTATTATCTGTGTCAACTCATGAACATCTTTCACCAAATCATGACATGATTTATTTTCCCCCAAATAACCGAAATCCTCCCCGCACTCTGCTGTTTTGCCATGACCTCGCTGGTCATGTGCATAGACAATATAGTGATTATCTGTTAATTCCCGGGCAAAGCGTTCATACCTCCCGGCATGGTCGGCCATACCATGAATAATGTGTATTATTCCTTTATACTTTTTTTTCTCCGGGAGCCAGGTATAGACAAAAATTTTTGCACCATCCCCAGTGGTATGTGTCATGGTTTTACTTTTCATATATGCACACTTCCTTCCTTACTTATAGTAATGCTGATATATTAATTTTATTCAAATTCCCATATATATTTTTGTAGACACGAAAAAGCTCCCGGTAGTTCAGGTGCTTTTTTTTATCCGGTTCAATACTCTTTTTATAGGCTGTCATATTCGCGGCAGCCTTTTGAAAGGATTGATAAAATCCCGCGCCGACTGCAGCGGCAATTCCCGCTCCGAGACAGGATGCTTCGGCAGTAGCGGTGAGGTTGATATTCTTTCCGATGATATCTGAAAGAATCCCGCACCAGAGACTGCTTGATGACCCCCCGCCGATGGCGATGATTGACCGGATTTTCCTGCCTATAGAGTCTTCTACAGCATTGAGGGACAACAATAATTCAAATCCGATTCCTTCCAAAATTGCACGGTACATATGTCCCCGGGTATGGGCAGAGGATAAGCCGATGAAAGCTCCCCGGGCGTTTATATCCCAATAGGGGTTCATTACACCGCAGAGATAGGGCAGAAAGAGGAGATTATCACTTCCTTCAGGTATTACTTGTGCGCTTTCTTCCAATTCCTTATAAATTCCCGGGTGTTCCTTCGGATCGATGAATAGAATGTTTTTTATAAACCAGTCGATTGCAAATGTTCCTGCACGTAAACTGCATTCATAATAATATCCCGAATCACTGCAACTCATCATAGTCCTGAAGGCTTTATTTGTCCGGTAGCGGATTCCGTAAATCCCTGCGACTAATGCGGTTCCAAGATTACAATAGGCATATCCTTCTAAAAGTGCATTTACCCCCAGTCCGGCAGCCTGGCCATCCCCACCCCCGGCGATAAGGAGGGTATCTTTGGTTAATCCCGTAATCTCACATGCCCCGGGAGATACTGTTCCGAGAATCGTACCAGGACAATATAATTGCGGAAGCTGTTCATTCTTTAAACCCAACGCGGTGAGTACGGGGAGAGACCATTTTTTTTCCTTTATATCCAACAATCCCAGGGGATCCGCACTCGCCCAGCTGGTTGCAAAGAGATGAGTCAACTTCCATGTCAGATAGGTATGAACGTCACATATCATATGGATAGCGTCAAAAAGTTCCGGCTCATTTCTTTTCATCCAGGCGAGACGGTACACTACCGGAGCATAATCAACAGGCTTGCCTGTTATGCGGTGTATTCGTTTCGTCCCTACTTTTTTGGAAAACCACTCCACATCTTTCTTGCAACGTTCATCCAGCCAGATAATAGCCGGTCGTAAAGGAACGCCTTTTTCATTCAAGGGTACAAAGGTTTCCCGTTGATTGGAAATAGAGAGGGCTTTAATTCTTTCCGGATTGATACGAGCGGTGATGGATCGCAAGGCATTCAGGGCGGACATCCACCAATCCTCCGGATTCTGTTCATAGTAATTCGGTTGGGGTGAAAAAAGAGGAATAGATTCATGTGCCGAAGCGACGATCTCACCTTTATTATTCCAGGCTATTGCCTTTGTTGCGGTGGTACTTGAATCTAAACCGATGACAACATCTTCTTCATTCATCGATTATTTCCAAAGATAAATTATGCACCATCTTTTTCATTCTAAAAATAGTATAATAATCCAGGAAGGTGAATGCAAGAAAAAGCACCCTCCTGTTGCATAAGAAAACTCTTTTTAATATAATTTTGAAGTAGTATGGATGAAGTTATTTATTTTATCGGAGCTATCATTTCGGTCGGCTGGTCTTTATGGCTTTTTACCATGTGGGAAAAAGCAGGATATGGCGAATCCTCGCCTGTTCGTTTTTTATTGCTTTTTTTTCCGGCAACCTGTTTTCTCCTTATTTCCATGAGCGGCTGGTCATCGGTTTTCTTTTTACGTTTAGATATACTCGGACTGGTGCTCTATTTTCTTTTCATCATCCTCACGTGGCTTTGTCAGTTTCTTACCCTCCCCCTTCATCCGGATCTCTATAAAAAAATATATATTGTAAGTCTTATAATTTATCTTGCAGGATCATCAGGTATCGTCGGACTTGCTTACATCTTAAAGTCATATCCCATGGCGGGTATCAGTCTCTTTGCTTTTTTTAAATCTTTTGAAAACATCAAAGGACTTAAAATTATCTGGTTTATTCTGAACCCTGAAACAAATAAACAAGACACCTTCAGCCATATGAACAAACTCATTATCGCCTTTTTCTCCTATCTTCCTCTCACCCTCGTCCGCATGTGGTATACAAATAGAAAATTCAGGCAATTAAAGCGCGAAATTGATATATTAAAGAAGGAAATGAAGGATTCCTCTCTATCGGAGATGCAGGATAAAGAGTGGTTATAACGTTAAAAAAGGTGTCAAAGAAAGGAAAAGTCCGTTCTTCCGATGTGGATGACATCACCGGGTTTTAGTTTGATATATTTGTCTGTGGGAACGTCGATACCATTCACCTGGGTCCCGTTTGTGCTATCCAGGTCCTTGATAAAATATGCCGCTTTAATTTTCTGAATCACAGCGTGCCACCGGGAGACCATTGTATCATCAATGACGATATTATTCGATTTATCCCTGCCGATAGTAAGTTTCGCGATAACCGGTATGGAATCGCCTTTAAAAAGAAGATAACGCTCTTCCGATTTTTTAATCTGCTTAAGCCGTTTGCCGAGATTACTTTCTGCTTCCAGGGTATTTTCATCCATCAATCTACTCCGAAACCTTGACCGGAATTGTAATGGGAATTCGAGGATGTGTCAATGGATTTTTTTTGTGACACATCTGATAAAACTCTAATGAATGATCGCAAAATTCTATTTTTAAGGGACTACCCGGAGACTTTTAGGAAGATCCTTCACAATATCCCAGAGCACGCCCTGTGATCCCGGTCCAAATCGTTTCTCAAGTTCCTGAAATACTTTCGCAGATACATTAGTATCGGTTCTCACATGGAGAACGAATTTGGGTGGGGGGATAGTTTGTCGACAATAATTTGCAAATGCAATAAGCTGGCTTTTCGTTCTGCCGGACCATGCAAGCTTTGAAACATTTTTAATCTCACGTAAAAAATATTTATCAAGAAAATCAGGTATCCGGCTAGTTCCGGGGATACTACGTTCATTCCGTATCATCTTATACAGATTTGCAATATGGTGTTCGGCAAGCCGCCCATTAACATTAGCGACATTTCCTAATTTTATCCATCCGAACTTACCAACATATCGAAAAACACTGGCAGTAATCCTTGGGCTAAATCGATTAAGGAAATAACTAGTACATGCTGAAAATCCAATTTCGGTAATATCTTCAAAAGCCTCTTCAATTGCGTATTTTTCGTCTGTTGCCAGTTTGTATAATACGTTTCCGGTCTTATAAAGTATCGTTCCGACAAGCTGCAGCGTAGAAAGTGAATTAATTACATTCATCATACCGGAAACGGTTGTTAGACTCGTAAAAGAAAAATAACCGGTGGGATCATATTTATTTTGCGGGTCGTCACCAGTGTAAATGTATCGATGAAGACTTGTTTGATCATAGAGATCACCTTCCCATTTATCTCTGCTGACCCATCTTCCTGTCAAAGGATCCATCCAGCGTGCACGATGATATTGTAATCCGATACGAGGATCGAATGGCTCACCGGTAAAAGCATAGGGTTGAGGATCAATACCAATATGTTCTATCATTTCACCAAAGGCAGTATACGAATAGGTGTCCGTAATTGTTCCTGTTTCATCTGTGAGAGCACGAACGGAATTATTACCGTCTGTGTTATAGAATCGTATTGTCCAATCTTCGTTTACAGGACGCAATACGCTTAAAAGACTATTACCACGAACATAATATGCGAGAAGATTATTATTATCATCCACTTCTGCAACAACATGACTTAATCCCCCGGACGTATCGATCAGATAATTGACTGTTTCCGTCACTTGCCCGGGTAGTGTTGTCCGTGTTTGCAGACGGTTATTTTGAGTATCGTAACTATATTCAATAAGTGTCCCATCAATATTCTCTACACTTATAAGCCGGTTTTCATAATCCCATGTATAAGTCGAATCTCCGATCCTGGAAAGAAGGTTCCCATTTTCATCCCAACTATAGTTCAGACTTCCTTCTAACAATAATCTGTCGCGTGCATCATAATTATAGATGATATCACCCTGGGTTATCCCTGTCGGCGCATTTGCACCACGTATTGTTGATTGTTGCAGACGATTTCCCACGGTGTCATAGGTAAAGGTTTTCTCATATATAAGTGCATTATTATTGTCGTTGACTCGTTCCCCGGTTAATTGATAAAGATCATTGTACGTATACTGAAGTGTACGCTCTGCCTGGGTTCCCTGATTTTCAATAATCTGTGAACGATTCCCTGTCGGTCCAAGAATAAAATCATACTGTTGGATATTTGCAGCAGCAAGAGTATTTTTCGTTTCAATTCGTATCAAGTGGTTCAGATTGTCGTATTGATAATCCGTACGCGTATTATTGGGATACGAAATATATGCCTGGTTTCCATTTTTATCATAATCATAAATATATTGGTGTCCAAGGGGATCGGTGACACTGGACATTCGATTAAGCGTATCATAAGTATAGGTAGTGGAAAGCTTTATATTATCAATTGTCGTGGTAAGGGAAATCCTGTTTCCATTAAGGTCATAATCGTATTCCAGTTCATTTCCATCCGGATACGTAATATGCGTAAGCTCTTTACAATCATTATAATTGTAGGTTGTGATTCCCCGGGAATCTTCAACAGAAGCGCACTGACCGGATGCAGTGTAGGTATACGTTACTGACTCCCCGTTATCAAAACTCTTTTTCACGAGAAACCCGGTATTATCATCATATTCATATGTAGTGATTCGACCCATAAAATCGGTATATGTGGCAAGACTCCCATCAACATAATATGTTTTTCTTTCTATTGAAGAAATCCCGTCGACAGCGGGCAGTATACAGGCAATCTCTTTGCCTTGTTTGTTATAGATAAACCATGTCGTTCTATTTTCAGCATCTGTCCGGGAAATACAATTGCCCGATTCATCATACTCGCAGGTGGAAAACACCTCGTCGTTATTAAGGGTTTGCGTCACCCGCGTCAGTCGGTTCGACTTATCGTAGGTATAATGTGTTATCTTTCCGGCTTGATCTTTTTCTGTTATTTTACGGCCAAGCTCATCATATGTTGCTTCAATAAAGGTGGTTTCCTCTCCCGGAAGCGCCGGCGGAAAAGATGTCTTTACACGGTTATGTGCTGCATTATATTCATACTGTATGATATTTCCTTTTGGATCGGTAATACTGGTCTGATTTCCATTTGAGTCATACCCGAACATGACTGCTACCGGTTCATCATCTTTATACTGACGAATCATTGTACGGTATCCGGCAACATTATAACTATATTCAGTGCTATTCCCGAGAGGATCGAGTATCAACGTGGGACGTCCGGCTGAATCATAACTATTTTCAACGATCCGTTGGGGTTCACCATCTGAGGCTGCTGGCTTAATCGTTCTAAAAAGACGCCCCATTTCATCATATTCATATGAAATCAGACGCCCGCCAGGGTCACGATACCTGATCTGATGATTTTCCGCATCATAACCGTATTCTTCATATGTTCCATTCGGATAAATTACTTTGTCCCAACGGATGCCACTTTCATAGCGATCATACTCGTAACTTGTTTTACGTCCAAGTTTATCATAGCTTTCTATTTTTCGTCCGAGAGCGTCATAGACAATCCCAATGTACACATCTTCAGGATCACCAGGTTCAAAGGTTTTAAGTTCACGCCCCATTTTATCATATTCACTTCTTGTTGTCAGCAGCTCTGTACCGGAGGGAATAATTCCATTATCCGACAACGTATATACTTGACGGCTTGTCGTCCGTGTCAGGGTATTCCCGTTTAAATCATAGGTAAAAGAGGTCTCATAACCTTCTGCATCAATCTCATTAATGACATTACCATAAGGATCATATGTGTAGTGAGATATATACTCCTCTCCCGATACAACAACAGTATTTGTCGACAGGTTGCCACGATTATCATAAGTGTTAATTCTCTGATTAACAATGGGTCCATCCTCTGCACCGTCACGAACCGTCATACTGAGTATGTTCCCTTTATCATCATACTCAAAAATTGTCCAGGTCCCTCCCGGCTCCCTGGCTGTAAGCACCTGATCCCGATCATTGTACGTATATATTGTCCGGTGCCCGAGGGCGTTCTCTTTCCACAATAAATTATCCCTGTCATCATATTCGGAGAGCATCGCCGGTACAGGATCCGGCGGATTATTTGGATCATATGCTTCGGATTCGTAAATCGTGTTATTCCGGGCATCAAACTGCCGGTCGATAACCGTACCATCAGCCTGAACCTCCCTTATCACATTACCCCGTTCATCAAACCGGAGGACTTGTACATTACCCAGCCGGTCGGTTACAATCTCCTGTCTGCCCTCAACATCATGGTTATAGGTGATGATATTTCCGTTTGCGTCAGTATGGCTTTTTAAGCGTCCGTCATCATAATACTCGTTTTTCACCGGGCTCCGTCCGAGGGGATCAATTATCTCTTCTAAATAATGGGGAAAATCAGGATGATATTTATAGTGTGTGGTATTTTCTTCCCGGTCTGTAAAGCCGGTAAGATCACCCGACTCATCATAAGCATAACTCATCCCGTTTCCTTCAGGATCGAATATCCCGGTAATACGGCCCTCGCTGTCACGTTCAAAGGTGACTCCCTTAGAGGAATCAGGGACCGATTCATTTATTGAGGTAATACCGTTGGGACTCATTGTCAACACATTACCATTCAGATCCGTTATGCGTTGAATACCATTATGAATATGTACGGCAAATTCCCTGCCATCCGGGAGAGTCAGGAAGTAGAGAGTCGGATTATAATCATTAAAATTGAAATCCACCAGATGAATACCGTCCCAGTTCCCGTATAAAACGAGAACATTATAATATCCCGGATTAAAGGAATCATAGCCGGTTGTTAAGGCGGCATCTGTTCCGGGAAGGGGAACATAATTAATATGCACAGCATCAATTTGAGCTATCTGACAGGATGGCGAAAGGACCGGCTTAAACTCATAGAGCGTTCCATCGGGAAAAGTGATACTGACAATATGTTCCCGGGCTGCTTCAATACAAAAATTGCTTATCGGTCCGGGATGCACTGTTTCATCCCATCCCTGCCCGATAATTCCATTGGTTTCCACTTTTACGCTGTTTATCCCGAGACTCCAGCCATATCCGAAGTCACCCTTGCCTTTGTCCCTGCTATCGTAGGTACGTGTGATCGTAATCGGCATTCCCGCCACCGGTACTTCAAGGTCTACAAATGAAAGGGTAAAATTACCGATTTTCATATCCCCTTTTACCCGGTAAAGGGCTGTTGCCGTGGAGGTATTTCCTTCGCTGTCAGTCGCCCTGAGGCGGATAGTATACATACCATTTAACAGCATGGTGGGATCAAAATGACCGAGCACATCATTCGAAATTGAAGATGTCCCGGTTCCAAGGGTGATGTATTCCGATTCTCCCACCGGAGCATAATCCAGGATATAGCTTTCCAGGTGATAATCAAAGGCTGTCCCGGTAATTTCAACAGGCCCGGTCACCTCACTCCCTGTAGCCGGTGAAATAATGGTGACAATCGGAGGACCATCATGGGTAAATAATACCTCATTACTGATATTTCCTCCCACCGTCAACGTAACCGGACCTGTTGTGACGTTAACAGGGACCCGCACCTGTAATTCCCGGGGATAATTGAGGGTGTTTACACCGGTGATTGTCGCCGGGATTCCGTTAAAATGTACGAGATTATCTTCCGGCGCAAATCCGAACTCATATCCTTTTATTCTGATAATATCCCCGGGCTGTCCCCCGTCCGGGGTCATCGACGTAATGACAGGAGAATTTTCCAGGAAAAAGGGAATGGAATTACTTAATAGAGTATTTCTCTCTGTCCGGACGGAAGTAATAAAATCGAGTCCCCCCGGAACAGTGACCACCAATGCTTCGCAATTACCGAATAACTGGTCCGGTATGACATGAATGGAATTTCCCTCTGTATCGGTAAAAATAACAGTATTAAGAGAAGCCTCGCAGTCAAACCCGCTGCCATAAAGGATGATAGACTCACCGGGAGGCGCGATGAAAAGAGAAGTCCCGGAAATCACCGGATTTAATTCCTGTCTTCCCATCATCACCTGAAAAATAGTATCATGATCCGATTCATCAATAATACCATCCCCGAAAGCCCTCTCTTCCGACGGATAATTCGGCGCCGTATCCGCCAATAAAAGGTCCGTAGAAAGATGAGGCGAATTGGCCTCGATAATAAGGTCGGTGAGGATTGATTGATCTAAAATCGTAATGTCACCATCATTATCAAGATCTCCCAGGAGCCGGCCAGATTCGAACGCATTACCTGCCAGGGTAAAACTAAAGGCCGTATTCCCGGATACTATCCCATCCTGATTAAAAGAAACCTCCGTACCCCTGGTTCCTCCGGCATTTTCCATACCGATTGATGCCGAACTTCCCCTTGCAGGACCACTGATACTCTGGCCGCTTCCGTCAACCATTTCCAGATAATGAAACTGTACCTCATTATTTTTTTCAAACAACTGAGCCTGGAAGGTGAGACGGGATAAAGGGTCGGAGACTAATGGAACATTATCCCATTGTACGATAAAGATTCTATTGGGGGCTGTTCCTTTTGTTTCAAAATAGACACCGCCGGCCGGTGACAGCGAGGGATTCAGATCGTCCCAGAAGGGGGCGATTATGTTGTCAGGGAGTTGGGCTGATGGAAAGGGCGTGTTCATTTGTGACACAAGATTTGAAAATGTCATATATCCGTTTGAGGTAATAGTAATGGTATCATAAGATCTGCCGTAAAAACTGATTTCAAATCCCAGGGGAATGCCTGAAATTCCCTGTTGATTTCCGAGGGTAAGGAGGTATCCGGTTTCGGAAATATCAACGAAAGCCGCGGGTATTTTATTGAGTGTGTAATCCGACGCATCCGGAGGGGTTGAACCGAATGTCGGAGTGGATACGATGAGTGAAGAGAAAATAATTATAATAATGAACAGCATGTTCTTTGATTTCTTGAGGGAACATTTCATGGTTTACTTCTCCGTTTCTAAGATCTCCGGGTAAAAATATGCTTATAAATCAAAATCTAAAATTATGAGAAAGAGGAGACTCATTCCGGTCTACGGAAACTGAAGGATTGACAGGACCATGAGGAAGAGCTGTGTTGATTGCGAAAATTGAACAATGCAGCGAAAGGAATATAATAAGTAAAATAAAAAGAAGTATAATAGTTCTATTTTTGTTTATATACATATAATCCCACTATTATTTATGCTACTATTATTTATGCTACTTTGACACTATATATTAATTTTACAGAGAATATTACCAGAAAAATTGTACATCGTCAAGATTTTTTATAATTAAATCCCAACTCCTGCGCAGATGCATAGTATATAACACATGATTACGTCTTTAAAAACTGTTTAGCAAAACCCCGATAATAAACCAACGTAATATTGATAAATAAGCAGGGCATCTATTATGTTCACGGAATCGTCACAATTCACATCGGCGATCGCTGTCTGGGGACAGGAATTAAGTCCCACAGAACATTGAACGATGAGGAGTGCGTCGACAATATCAACAGTACCATCCATCGACACGTCATTATTCATGTGTCCTCAATCCCTGGCAAAGAAGTGATTTACAAGAAACGGAAAAAGCAGATATATACACAACTTTTTTATATTTTACTCACAGAGGTATTAAATTTCTTTTTTGTTCAAATATTCACTAATAACCAGTTTAAAAATAAATGGGGACGTTAAGTCCCCATGAAGAGGAGATCCCTCTGTTCTGATTCAAACAGTTATCAAAAACAGACAGGAACCGTATAAAAAAAAAAGGAATGAATACGTGCTTTTCATGTTATACCCCAGGGTAAAGGCAAGTTCACAGGATCAAAGACCTGGACTAAAACATTATAAAGCCTTATATCATTACGCAGGCTACGCCCGCAACCCAAATAATTACTCTATTACACAGCAGCAGTTGTGAAGACTTTTTATTTCTTGCAAACCTGCTTTTCGCTATTATTCCTCATTTTGATACTCACACTTTTCCTTATTTAATTTCTCTTCTCCAACTCCCATCCGTGTTAACGTTAACGCATTTATATTCTATTGTAAACATGATATCATATCGGATTAAAAAAGATACCTGTAAAATTATAGATAAATTCAGGTATAAATTTCATATATGATTATAGAATTTATTTTGTCTGCAACTTCGAAAATGAACCAGGCGAATTTAAGGGATTGGGAGCGCCGATAGAGCCGCAGGTATAATAAAGGCTAAAATCGATTATTCTTATTTTCCTTTTCCAACGAAGTTTCCAGTTTTAATGATGCTTTTTTAGAAAAATACGTGATTAAATTAAACGAAAAGTAAATGATACCGATAAAAATATCCACTATCCCGACTATTATATTTTTTTTGATAAATGCATAACCAAGTCCCGCAATAAAAACAAATAGAAAGGGGATCACCTTTTGCCAGAAATAAACACTGATATCCCGCTTTTGTTCTTCTCTGGAATCAACCTTTGGCCCGGCAACCTTCTCTACCTTGTGTAATTTTTTATTGTACTCGGCTATTTTTGCCGGATCGGGGTGTTTCATATCATTAAGGCATTGCGGGCAGGTACCATCGGATTTTCTCATTACCGTCGTGAGACAGTACGGGCATTCTTCGAACATAGTGGGATTGTATAAAAGTTATATTGATGTGTCAATGTTTTTTTTCATAATACGACAATTGTTTTTAATGGCGTACATATTCCGGTGTGGGGAATGTAAGACGCTGAGTGGCTGCAATCCCGGCTTTGACCGGGATCCGGTAAGTAAAAAACTACCTGCAAAGTCCGTTCCGTGAACGGCCGTTCTGTGAACGGCGGTAGCTTTTTCTAAATCAAACTCCGCGATATTCCATACTAAATATTCTGTTTGAACTCCTTATTACCGGAATGCGACAAAAAAAGCGGTAGAACAATACATGCTCTACCGCCCACATATGCCTTTATAAAACCTTATATCTTAACAAAAATTAACCGGTAATCCCACGTAATATTGCGCGATGAACAATGAGTCCACAATATCGATTGTGCCGCTGCAATTCACATCAGCCACATCCGGGTTAAAATTATCAGGATAGAGATTCACATAATACTGGGCAATTAAAAGACCATCCACTATATCGACAGATCCGTCATTATTTACATCCCCGAGATTTGAGGGTTGGATGGTGCCGGAGTATAAGCGGTCCCGGGGAATCACTTCTTTTGGTGTAGAATTACTCGACCATGAGAGTTGGGCAACTGCGTCACCGGCACTCTCAAAATATTCCATAGAAATACTATATCGTTGTCCCCCATAAAGATCTATAGAACCCGAATATTCCGTGGCAGCTTGTTCCTGCCAGTTATCGATAAGAAGATTATTGTCAATATACAAACGGACACCATCATCACAATAGGTATAAAACGTATATGTTTCAGAATAGCCGGCTTCTATTTCCCCTGTCCACTGGACCGAGTAGTTATCATCCGGAAGGGATACATCAGGGGCTCCTCCTCCCCAATTAAAATCAACAACCCCATCGGTCCGGATAAAAACAAGAGAATCAAAGTTTGTGCCCGAATAATAAGCACCTTCCAGACCATTTCCGGTTCCCGGTTGAGGTGTGGGACCAGGCGTCCCGTCCGGGGTTGGGGTTATATTCGGGTCATCTGTTTGGATGGGAGGGGGAGTTATTCCGGAATTTAATCTCTCGTATACCCACCGGCCCGACTGTGTTAAATCATTCGGATATGTCCATGGTCCCGATAAATTACCATTTGCGATAGCTGCCGATGATTCTGCCCTGACACTCCATGACCAGTTAAACCAGCTGATATTATTCTGATCTGCCCAATTCAACCAGGTACCGGAATTATTTAAATCCAGACTGCCGTCACCGGAAGAGGAAACCGTTCCCCATTCGGAAAGCATGACCGGTACACCGCCATTTAATGCGGTGGTTCCTTTGTCCCGTAAAGATTGATAGTGAGTTCCGGCATAAAAATGTAAGGCATACATAATACCCCGTCCCACATTAGAGGTTATTTTATTCCCCACAACCTGATCTACATCCTGACTCCAGGTCGGAGTTCCGACAACAGCGATATTGTCGGAATAATTTCTTATTCCTTCCAGAACATATTCGGCAAAAGGCTTTATAGTCCCTGAAAAACTCACTTGTTTCGGTTCATTACAAAGTTCGAAAAGAACATTGTCATAACCGCCGTAGCTTTGAGCAATATCCTCGAAAAAAGCCCGGGCTCCTTGATAATATGAATTACTCCAGGGATCGGAATCATTTAATATATGCCAATCAACAAGAACATAAATATCCGCATTAATGGCATCATTAATAAGACCCTTGACCTTTTGTCGGTAATTTGCTTTACCCGAATCGTTCTGGTCCATGTAACCATATCCGAATTCAGATGTATACATCGCAATTCGAACCGCATTCAATCCCTGGCACAGGGCTTTGAGATTGGGTATAGTCGATCCAACAACCCAACCTGTATCCGGCTGCATGAGATCCAGCTGACTCCATCCTTTCAGTTGAACCGGATTGCCATTCCCGTCACTCAGAGTGTTATTGACGATCTGAAGGTCCCCGTAAGGAGCTCCAAAGCTGTAGCTGAGCATTCCGATTAATATCAGTACAACTAACGAAAACTTTTTTTTCTTCATGTTATTCCTCCATTGATTTTTTTGCGTGAATCTTTACATTAATGAACCAGTGATAATTCCTTTAACGACTTTTAAGATTAACCTGACTTATTTTAAAGAAATCACTTCATTTTAATTACATTGATGAGAGCTCTATCAATTATTTCACTCTCAAAAAAACGTCAGCTTCTTTTTCTTTAATAGCTTATTATACAATAGAATCGCAATAAAGTCTAATATTAATTTGTAATTCGACCTCTTAGGCCTGGAAAATAGTATAAGACAATCTGCATAGTCCGTTCACGGAACGGCCATTCACGGAACGGCGGTTGTTTCTTTTGATAATAAACATGATAATAAAAAATTGTTTTTAATTTTTTTTGTGATAATAGTAATTGCTCCTATGAGTACGAGTCTTTTATTTATGAGGGTCTGATATGATACCTCTTCTTTGGGCTTGCAGAGAACTGTGGCTTTTATTATCTTTAAGTCGAAGACTCTCGTCTGAATCTGTTCTTCGAACAGGAGTGGTTTTCTGATGTTTTAAAATAAGCAACAATGTGTAAAGTATAAAGTGAGAAAGGAATTGAAACACCATGAATGAATTGATTGAAAAAAAAATCAAGACAATTGTACACGGCAGGTACCTTTTAAAAATTCCCGAAGGAAACGGTCCTTTCCCGCTTTTTTTCACCTTTCACGGGTATGGTCAAAATGCTCTTGATAATATGGCTCAGGCACAAAAAATACCCGGAATCGGGAACTGGATTATATGCTCAGTCGAGGGCCTGAGTCATTTTCATCTCATGCGGAGGGAAAACGGCCACCAAAAACCCGGAGCGTGCTGGATTACTTTTTATGAAGCAGACCAGACAATTTCGGAAATCGTCGACTATATCGATTCGGTAGCAGATAAGGTGAAAGCCGGCTATCCCTGCACGGAAAAACTCATTTATATGGGTTTTTCCATGGGTACGATTCCTGCCTGGGCATCTGCGGCATATGGAAAACATGCAACTTCCGGGGTGATAAGTGTGGGGTATCATATATTCAGCAAGCTTAAGATTGATACATTAAAAGGACTTCCTCACGCTCTGGTGGGAAGAGGAAATAACGATCCCCACTATACGAAAGAAAAAATGAATCACAATTGTCAAACCCTGGAAAATCTCGGGATTCAGGTAAGAACCTGTGAATACGAAGGACAGCATGAATGGCATCTGGATTTATTTGAAGCGGCCGGGAAATGGCTTAAAGAAATCTGAAAAAGTGCCTGTGAAATCACATTTATTTCCATTCCGCCTTCATCCTTCCGGGAATGATAACACCGGGAATTGAACCGATCCCCGATGCAATAAAAGTCTGAAGACTCAATAATCCGATCGTTGGTAAATCGAGTTACTTGTCAGCAAAAAACATCAATCAATCCCACATAATATTGCGCTATGAGTAACGCATCAATGATATCTACTCCACCGTCACAATTGACATCCGCGTTAGAAGCGGCAAATCCGGAAGGTGTTAATCCGACATAAAACTGGGCAGTGAGTAATGCATCAACAATATCAATTGTATTATCATTATTGACATCACCGGGAAGAGGTGTCGGTGTCATACAACAAACAACAGTGACTGTTCCGTTTATTGCAGTGGGAGTACCGATGGTTGCGGAGGTTTCATCCTCAAGGCTGTTTATTGTAAGAGATAAAATGGAAGTCCCGGAACCTATGGCATTAAAATGAAGGGTCAGAATATGCAGATTCTCCCCGGGGCCTGTTCCCGTAGTATCGGTTCCGGAAATTGAAACTTTGTCGTTGCTGACAAGGTCCACCGATGTGAGAAAGCCATCTGCCCCCGCTACTACACCGTACTCATTTACCAATTGGATTATGGAAGCGTTAAATTGCACATCAAAAGAATAGGACCCAAGAAGCTGCTCTCCCGTATTCCCGAGGAGTTCAACTGCAAAAATCGATCCGGAATCAGCAGATAAAGTAAGTGGTGAAAAACGGACCGATCCTGCACCGGCAAAAGGAGTCGGCATGGGTGTCGGCATACTGGTCGGAGTCGGATCACCGTGTGCATACATTGCGGTCAGAGATAATCGCCCATTCACGTCGAAGGTGACGGGATTGTCATAACTCGTTATATCTCCGTCCCACCTCATAAAGACATCAGCCGCCCCATCAGGATATTCATAATTAAGCGCGGTAAGAGTAACTGTAGTAGGCACGGAGAAACCTACTGAAATGGGATATTCATTTGTCGAATGTATGGACCCGCCTTCCAAAGCAACCATGACCGGACTGGATACCCCTGATTTAAAGACCTGTAGGTAATAATCCGGCGGCGGGGGTGATTGCGCAAAAAGAAATCCTGATAATGTACAAAGGAAAAGAATACAAAAGACAATTTTTTTCATAAAATCCTCCATAATTATATTAACACAATATTTTATTTGAATATACCATTGTTGTACGATGTTTCAATTATCATGTCGTCCCAACGGGTAGAGAGAGACCTTTTTTTTTCCGGACCTGAAAATCCCTAATTAATTCCTGGAAAATACAGGTCATGTATGGTAATATTTTCAAAGGGAGGAATCATAATGAAGCGCATAAAAAAATATATTTTATTAATTATTTTTTTAATTTTACTC
>JAFGRV010000464.1 GCA_016934975.1 Spirochaetales bacterium
AAAATCATCGGGATTGATATGAGGAAGTCCTTGCCAAGTGCCGATTGGGCGTTTCCCGCGATGGTATTAGCCAGTTCACCGACCATGCCGGCCAATTGTTTTTTTTCTTTCGGGGCAGTGGGCATTATCTTTATTAAAAGGGCATAGAGAAATTCTTCATCTGCCGTGAGATAAATAGCTCCCCGCATTTTCCCGGAGATCCCGATGGCCCCGGTATACTGAAGAAGAATATTCTGATCCGGTTTTTTTAAAAATGGCACTCCCACATCAATGGGCGTCCCTGTAATTTTATTAAAATAGGTGAGCATGCTCTGTATAAAGATTTTAAGCTGATCCTGTTCCATTTAAATTTCCTCCATGACCTCTTCAAAAACTTCCTGCAGCTCTGCTTGTGTAAAAGGTTTCACGAGGAATGATGCAGCACCTCGTTTTATTGCAGAAAGAGCAACTTCCTTTGCCGCAAGGGCGGAAATAACAATTATTTTTAAATCCGGCTTGATTTTAAGCATCTGCTCCATCGCCGAAAGTCCATCCATTTCCGGCATTGTGATATCGAGGGTAACAATATCAGGATTGGTTTTTTTTAAGAGTTCTATTGCTTTTACTCCTGTTCCTGCTTTTCCCACAACCAGGAGATTATATTTTCCAAGCCAGGACTCAATCGCCTCCCGTATGATCTCGGAATCATCGACAATCAGTATTTTCATGCAAGCGCTTCCTTTCCGTTACTTTTTACAGACATTGTAATGTCATGATTTACAATCCTGTTAAGTCTTTAAGGTAAAAAACATCAACCTCTTTATGTTTTCCCCTGATACTGGTAAGATTGACGCGTTTTACATCAGCCTTGTCCCCTAATTCATTACAAATGTTCCCGTCTATGAGAATGTCCACATTTCCGTATTTTGTGAGTGACTCAAGTCTGCTCGCCGTATTGACGGGATCCCCTAAGACCGTATATTCGATCTGATTCACCGAACCTAAATTCCCGGTAAAGAGTTTTCCCCGGGCAAGGCCGACACCTAATTCTATGGGCCCTGCGAGGTGCTTCGGCTTAAATTGATTGAAATTCTTAAGGTATTTTCTTATTTTAATAGCAACCCTGGCGCTATGAAGGGCGTCTTGTTCCAGGGGTTTGGGACACCCGAAGGTTGCCAGAATCCCGTTACCTAAGAATTTATTCACCGAGCCTTGTTCGCCGTAAATGATATCCGTAATATCGGTAAAAAGATTATTTAAGAAATCCCAGAATACCTCGGGGTCGATGCTCTCGGCAATACCGGTGGAATTCCTGAGATCGCAGAAAAGGATCGAGGCGATTGTCACCTTTCCCCCCGGGGCCGTCGAGATATCTCCCTTAAGGATGCCTTCCGCGAGATCTTTGGAGAAATATTTCGAGAGGAGGTTCCGCTCATTCTCGGCTTTCTGCTTTTCCAGTTTTATATCAAGGCATTCTCCGATGGCAATTTCTTCATAGGTTTTTAACAACAGTATATTTTTAAGCTGAAGCTCAAGCTTCGGGAGGGAATGAGGAAGTTCGATATAATCGCATATACCCCAGGAAATAATGTCTTGTAATGAGTAGGTGGCATTGGAGTGGTCAATAATAACAAAACGGCTTATCATAGCGGCGTTACTTTTAAATTGAGCGAGAAGTTCCATTCCCTTAATATCGGGTAAGTTCATATTAAGAAAAATAATATCCGGTTTAAGTTCTTGAATCATGGAAAGACCGGTCCTTCCATCCTTCGCTGTGTGGAGAGAACAGCAAAGCTTTTGTAATAATTGCTGCAAATCGGTATAAATAGGTGAATCATTATCAATCACTAATAATTTTGCAGTCTTCTTTTTAATACTCAATAAATCCCCGTTTATAATGTCCCGGTAATCACTCATTTTTTACATCCTTCTAAAATATAGTAATCTCATGTCTTGACCACTATAGTTTAAATCAATTTTTAGATATTACCAGTTATTTATTATTGAATAAAATCGTCAAAACACTAGTTCTGACATTTTCTTCACTGCCAAATAAATGAAGGTCTCTTTCCAGGGCTCTTTTTAGAGCTGTTTCAAATGAACTATCACAATAGAATATTCGTTTCACCAATAAATGAACCCCGACTTAACAATCCACAGAGTAAGAAGTAGGCTGAAAAGCCAGAAAAAAAGTGTCGTTCCGTGAATATAATTACCAATTTTCCAGCGAATACGATAGTTAAGGATCAGAACAGTAATGGAAATAACAGGTATGGCGATAAACCATATCCAGGGTAATACAGATGCGAAATGTTTCAATCCTGCCCGTTCAACCCATGTTCCCCCGGAAAGAATATCAATCGTAAGCAAAACAGCGATGATTCCATTAAAACCAGCAACCCCCCATGAAAGCACTTTTACTGATAATTTAACCATATTTGCCTTTTCAATTTTTATTCTATTTTAATAACCCGTTTTATAAAAAATAATGACAAATGACGGAAATATCAATTGTTTTTTCACCGGCATTCCTTTTATACCTTCATTGATTTAGTCGGGTATTGGAAAAGGATGAAGGATAAAGATTTTGATTGTGCTAAAATGACCCGGCTATCCGGAGAAAATAAAGGTATAATCCTGCTCTATCATACTCTTCCAAAAACCTCTTTTAAGTCGATTGTCAGGTCATTAAAAAGTCCCACTGTCATAGTGTCATCACCTGCATATGATTCAGGCCGTTGATAGGTATTATCCGGGCTCATCTTATACACCAGGATTGTCTCTTCAAAGGGGTGGACTATCCAGTATTCTTTTACCCGGTGTTTTTCATACAGATAAAACTTTTCCTTTAAATCGCGATGAGCTGTGTACGGGGACACTATTTCCACTATTAAATCCGGTGCACCACGCATACCTTTTTCATCCAGTTTTGATTCGTCACAGACCACAAGAATGTCCGGCTGCACTACCGTGGTAATATCTTCGTCATTTTCATTACCATCCGGGAGCCGTACATCAAAAGGGGCAGCATATACCTTACACTTTTTCCTTTTCAAATAATTAAAAAAAAGATTGGTGAGTATCACTGATATGTCCTGGTGTTTCCTGCCGGGAGCCGGAGACATACTAAATGCAATTCCATTTATTAATTCCCAGCGTTCATCATCTTGCCAGGAACAATAATCGCAGTATGTGTATTTTTCATTATGTTTACGGATTGCTTGTGACATGTATCATATATAGCATAAAAGGAGGAATTTTGCAAGGGTTGTGGAGATTTGGGACAGATCTATAAATAAAATTAACAGGATAGAATACAAATATTATTGTAAGAATGTTCATATTTCGATATATTTTAACTGTAGTAGCAGGAAAAGAGCTGTTTATTTGTTTGGGATTTTAATATGTACTCACGTTAAGTGAGTATAAACGGAGGATTATATGATTACCAAATCTCTGGAAAAAGATATTTTAAGTCTGGATCCGGATGATAAGATACAACTCATTCAATTAATTTTCGATAGTCTGAACCAAATATCTCCGGAAATAGAAAAAGCCTGGGCAGAAGAATCGGAGAAACGAATAGATGCTTTCGAATCCGGAAAGCTAAAAGTTACTGATTGGGATGATGTAAAAAAGTGAGTATAACTGAAAAGCCAGTTCTTTTTTCCAAGGCATTCCGGACGCAGGGTGTTCTCCACACTATAGTTTTTTTATTGCTCTACAAAGTTGCCCTGTCTCCTTTTATGGTCTTTATAGAGATTTGGAAATGTAAATCTCACTTTTCGAGACTTTGTTAAAAGAGTAATTTGGGGGCACATATCCATCGATAGAATTTGTTGTCCCACACCTTACGCATTAACATCTTTATACGATTGACCATCTTCTGTTTTCCATTCAAGAGGTCCCGAAGATTGTCTTCCTAAAACAATCGACGAAGCCGCACTTGGACTTGAAAAAATCGTATCTGAAATAAAAATATACCTGCCTTCATTTTCAACTAACGTTTTATCATCGATTAATCTTTGCCGCAATTTAAGCCAACTGTCCATTATTGATTTTGATGGTACGCGGCCCATTTTCTGATCCATCAATCATATAGACTGTTAATTTTCTTCCCATTTATTTCTCCCGGGCGATGTAATAAAACTTTCCGGAGGAGCGTAAACACTCTCTTATGTCCGGTGGCGGGCTTATTTTGACCAATTTTCTATTTTTAATTCTTTAATCCTTTGGAATTCTTTCACATTATTTGTAACTAATATTAAATTTCTAGATATTGCCTGTGCTGCTAATAAAAGATCGATCGGTCCTATAATTCTACCTTCACTTTTTAATCTCTTTTTAATTTTACCATACGGTATTGCATCATTACCATCAAATGGCAATAGAGAGAAAATTGATAAAAACTCAAGTAAAGATAGTCGATTTTGTTCAGGATACTGGCTATTGGATATACCAAATTCTAATTCTGCCACAGTAAGCGCGGAAATATAAATTCCATCTTTGAAATTTGCAGAGATATTATCTAAAACGATCCTTGATTTCTTCTTAATGGCATAGATACATATGTTTGTATCGAGAAGAAACATTAAAAAGATTCCCTTGTTTCTGCAATACCCTGGTCTCTTCCGGATTCCATAAAATCATCTGTAAAAGAATTTAAACCATGCATGAAAACTTCCCATATTTTATTATGTGGGATCAAAATAACTACATCTCCATGTTTCTGTATATAGACTTCCTTACCTGAAAATTGAAAATCTTTAGGTAGTCGTATTGCCTGGCTTCTGCCATTTATAAAAAGTTTTGCTGTTTTCATGAATTTTACTCCTACTGATAATATATATCTTGATATATACTTTGTCAAGACCAGTTTTGCGCTATTGGATATAACGATAATGTTTTGTGTCATTTTGAAACAAAAAATACATGAATGCAATTTTTTGTTATCTACCATATAACGGTTCGGGCGTTGTCGAAGTTGCCGGAGCGAAGCGGAGCGTAAATTTTTAGTTAGGTCAAGTACCGCGGTTATTTTAAAAAATATATCAAAACATTGTAATAATAATCTCCTATACATTTCACAGTTGTTCCTGGTTTTATACAGTCAATTTTTGTATTTGAATTTGGTACTATAAATCCTTCATTTGAAATTTTATCAATAAACGAGTCGACCTTTAATAGATTTTGATATATATATTCTGAACATAAAATAGAATAAGAGAAAATGAC
>JAFGRV010000058.1 GCA_016934975.1 Spirochaetales bacterium
AAGAGGAGGTTTTAACAGGCTGATGAAACAATTTGCAATAATCGGATTGGATTTTTTTGGTCTTAGAGCATTGGAGGAATTGATACCCTTTGGCATCGATATCCTCATAATCGATAAAAACGAGGAATTAATTCAAAGTTATAAAGATAAAGTCTCAAATGCATATGTGATCGATGTGACAAAAATAGATGCTCTAAAAAAGGTTCTTCCAAAAACAATTGATGTGGCAATTGTCGATCTGGGAGGAAATGTCGAGGCATCAATATTGATGATAAATTATTTAAAGGAATTGGGTATAAGACAAATCGTGATTAAAGCTGAAACAGACCAGCGCGGCAAGATTTTCGAACTCCTGGGAGCGACAATGGTTGTATTTCCGCACCGGGAAGCCCTCAAACGGATTATCCCCATGCTTCTTTCTCCTTTATTAATGAATTATTTCCCCATAAGTGAAGACCTGATTATTGCGGAAGTCAAAGTCCCCCTGAAGTTTTCCGGCAAATCCTTAATCCAGGTTGATTTAAGAAAGAATCACCGGATGAATGTGATTGCCATTAAAGATCAGGAAACGAATAAGTATCAAAATTTTTCACCCCATTATGAATTCAAAGATGAGGATGTCATTTTAGTCTCGGGAAGTGAAAAAGATATCTCCAATTTTATTCAGCATCCTATTAAGCCGAAAAGCAAAGGGTTGATGAATTTTATAAAAGGATTCTTCCAGCCTAAAAAACAAAAAAAATAAATTTGACTTTTTCTTTCAGTGTCACTATTTTATTGAGTATACTTAAAATAAAATAAAAGAACAATTTTATAAGAGTATAATCATCGACATAAAGGAGTTATCTTCTATGGGATTTCCGAGTGACTTTGTATGGGGTTCTGCGACATCATCATATCAGGTAGAAGGCGGTGCTTTCGAAGATGGGAAAGGGTTGTCTGTATGGGATAATTTCTGTAAAAATTCCGAAACTATCTGGCGCTCTCAGAATGGAAATACGGCATGCGACCACTTCCACCGCTACAAGGAAGATGTAGCTCTTATGAAAGAACTGGGGCATAAAGCATACCGCTTCTCTATTAACTGGCCGAGGGTTCTCCCCGAAGGTATCGGAAAAATAAATAAATCCGGACTCGATTTTTACTCCCGTCTTGTCGATGAACTTCTTAATGCCCACATTGAACCATGGATAACCTTATTTCATTGGGAGTACCCATTGGAACTCTATTATAAGGGCGGATGGCTTAATCCCGACAGTCCGGATTGGTTTGCCGAATACGCGGATGTAGTCGCAACACACCTCTCGGACAGGGTGACCTACTGGATGACTTTGAATGAACCCCAATGCTTTATAGAACTCGGTCATAGAAATGCACATCATGCACCGGGTGTTATGCTGCATCAGAAGGAAGTACTTCTGGCAGGACATCATTCCCTTATCAGCCATGGCAAAGGAGTACAGGCGATCCGTGCCGCGGCCAAAAGAGACTGCAAGGTCGGGATGGCCCCGGCGGCATTCCCGCGGCTTCCGGTCTCTTCTTCGGAGGATGATATCCGGATTGCCTATGATGTGACATTTTCCGTACCGAAACCTGACGGATGGAATATCTCATGGTGGCTTGATCCTGTTTTTCTCGGGGAGTATCCGGAAGACGGTCTCGAACTCTTTGGTCCCGACCTTCCCCCTATTACCCCGGAGGATTTAAAGACCATCAGCCAGCCCCTTGATTTTTTCGGTGCGAATATTTATACAGGCCATTATGTAAAAAAAGGAGAACATGGGAATCCGGTTGAAGTCCAGGATAAACCGGGGTGCGATATTACCATGCTCTATTGGCCTGTTGTCCCGGAAGTCCTTTACTGGGCCCCGAAGTTTCTCTATGAACGCTATAAATTGCCGATTGTCATTACTGAAAACGGAATGTCCAACACGGAATGGATCAGCCTGGATGGTAAACTCCATGATCCCCAGCGGATTGATTTTATGGCACGATATCTTAAGGAATTCGCAAAAGCAGGGGATGATGGTGTTGCTATTATGGGATACTTCTACTGGACATTAATGGACAATTTTGAATGGGCACGGGGTTACAGGGAGCGGATGGGTCTTGTTTATGTCGATTTCGAGACCTTTAAACGGACTCCGAAGGATTCCGCTTACTGGTACAGGGATGTGATAAGGTCAAACGGAGAGATCCTTTTCAAGGACTGATGTGCCGGGTGCCGAGGCACAAAAGCGGGAGCAGTGAGTATCTACACAATGCTCCCGCCGAAAATAAACATAATCACACTTCGTCGACTTTCAATTTTACGTACAGGGCATATTCTCCGATACTTACTTCCCCATACAGACTTCACGAACCATAATAACGCCTTCGATTTTCCCAAGCTTCTGTATCTGCTCTTTTGAAATAAGGCTGTCAAGATCAATGATATTATACGCGAATCCTTCTTTGTGCTTGTTAATCATATCGGCGATATTGATATTTTCCGCGGCTAACAGGGATGTTATTTGTCCGACCATATTCGGAACATTCCTGTTCGCGATAACGATCCGGGTCTTCCCTGAAAAAGGCAGCGTACAATAAGGGAAATTAACGGAATTTACAATATTTCCATTTTCCAGAAAATCCCGGATTTGCTCTACTGCCATGATCGCGCAATTATCTTCCGCCTCCGGAGTAGATGCCCCAAGATGAGGAATTGAGATGACCTTATCCATTTTTAATAATGTCTCGTCGGGAAAATCAGTTACATATGCGGCAACGATTCCATCGCTGATCGCCTGTTTCAGGTCTTCGTTATTAACAAGCCCGTTCCGTGAAAAGTTAAGAATTCGCACACCTTTTTTCATGAGCGCAAACCGTTGCTTATTCATCAATCCTTTCGTACTGTCCAGAAGGGGAACGTGAATGGTAATATAGTCCGATTCCTGAATAAGAGTCTCCAGAACATTTGCCCGCTTTACATCCCGTGACAGACCCCAGGCGGATTCCACGGAAATGAAAGGATCATAGCCGATGACTTTCATCCCCAGGGCCAGGGCGTCATTGGCGACTTTTACTCCGATGGCCCCGAGTCCTATGACTCCTAATGTTTTTCCAAAGATCTCGGGTCCTGTAAACTGGGATTTACCTTTTTCAATTAATTTCGGGACCTGGTCTCCCTGCCCGATAAGCCCTTTTGCCCAATGTATACCATCCATAATATTTCTGGAACTGATGAGGAGACCGGTAAGGACAAGTTCCTTTACACTATTGGCATTTGCGCCCGGTGTATTCAGAACAACGATCCCTTTTTCCGTACATCTCTCGATGGGGATATTATTCACCCCGGCACCGGCCCGGGCAATCACTTTCAGTGAATCCGGAAATTCCATATCAAGCATTTTAAAACTACGTACGATAATCCCGTCCGGGGCGCTCATCTCCGAGGCGATCTCATAATTTCCTCTGGGGAGCCGGTCCAGACCGATAGTTGCTATTTTATCTAATGTTTGTATTTTATACATATCCTATCTCCTGATTATAAAAATTATTGAAAAGCCCAACGTGTCGGGCACTATCACTTGTTATGAGCCTCGAATTTCTTTAAAAACTCAACGAGTTTTTTTACACCTTCAACAGGCATGGCATTATAAATACTCGCCCGCAACCCCCCGACAGACCGGTGTCCTTTTAATGTTACCAGACCCAGTTCTTTAGCTTCCTTTATGCATTTCGCGTCCAAATCCTCCGAATCCGTTACAAAGGTAACATTCATGATGGAACGGTCCCCGGGGACGACAGGGTTTCTGAAAAGTGTCGATTCATCCAGAAAATCATAGAGAAGTTTCGCTTTTTCAAGATTTCTTTTCTCTACCACCTTAAGGCCGCCCTGGGATTTAATCCATTCAAAGACCAGACCTGCTATATAAATACTGTAACAGGGGGGGGTATTAAAACTCGAATCTTTTTCCACATGGGTTTTATAATCAAGCATGGTAAAAATATTTTCCGGTCCGTGACCCACAAGGTCTTCACGGATAATCACCACTGTCACTCCCGCAGGCCCGATATTTTTCTGTGCACCGGCATAGATAATACCGAATTTGGAGACATCAACTGCTTCCGACAGTATATTCGATGACATATCCGCCACCAGAGGTACATTTCCGGTTTCGGGAAATGTTGTATATCTTGTACCATAAATCGTATTATTACTGGTGATGTGAAAATAATCCGCATCGCCGCTGAATTTCGAAGCATCCCATGCGGGAATATAGGTAAAATTTTTGTCTTCCGAAGATGCAATAATATTGACCGTCCCGATTTTTTTTGCTTCTTTTATCGCGGCCTTGGACCAGGCGCCTGTATTGATAAAATCCGCCTTTTTACTCTTCCGGAAAAGATTTAAAGGGACCATGGCAAACTGCATGGAAGCGCCACCCTGGAGAAAAAGAATCTTATAGTTGTCGGGAATTCCCATGACTTCTTTAAGATTTGCTTTTGTTTTTTCAAAGAGCTCCATAAATTGAGACGAACGATGGCTCATTTCCATTACCGACATCCCGCTCCCGCCATATGAGAGCATCTCTGCCTGTGCTTGTTTAAGTACTGGTTCCGGCAACATTGCAGGACCCGCTGAAAAATTATACACTCTTTCCATACATAACTCCTTACCATAAAAATATTATCTATTCAAAATAGTTCTTAAAAAAATTACAATTCCTGTAAGAACCGGCCTTAACAGATCAAACCTTTTTGTTATCGGAAGGAAGCCATCAACCTTCGATTAATAGACTTTGCAGGTGGTCTTTTACTCAATAAAATACTCTCCTCCTGTTTTACGAAGACAATGGTTCCTTTAAATTTAAGAGGGCTGATAAAATCCTGAGTTCACCATAGAGGTCGATATTTCTGACCAGTGCCCCATCAGCCTGCGACTTCACAAAAACCTGGGTAAAATTGATGATACCTTTTACCCCGCCCCTGATAAGCCTGTCCGCGACATCCTGGGCTGCTTTGGAGGGAACGGCAATAATCGCGAGCTCGATTTTCAAATCCTTTACCACTTCCTCGATTCTATACGACGGATACAAACTGATGGAAGTCTTCACCATCTCAAGGGTATTAATATCCGAATCAAAACCTGCAATTACTTTATAGTTGCCCCCGAGAAACTGCTTGTAATGAAGCAAGGCTTTTCCCAGATTCCCAAGACCCACGATACAGGCGGACCTCTTTTTTTCCAGACCGAGATGTTCATGGATATGATTCTTTAATTTTACAACATCATACCCCGCAGCGGTTTTTCCGATTTCACCGAGAAAGTTAATATCTTTTCTCACCGTGTGTGCCGTGATCCCCATATGTTCACCGATATCAGCGGAAAAAATGGTAGTCACCTCATTGGCAATACATTCTTCCAGGAATCTGTACATCTGACTCAGGCGTATTACTGTTGATTCAGGTATTATCGTATTCATTTCCTCACCTTTGTGAAATCATTCACAGAAATAGTACTACATTATTTCTCAATTGTCAAGAATTATTTATCAATTTTGTGATTATTTTCACAAATATCCAGGACTGATGGTTTAAAAAGTCTGCATTATTGATCATATCCTGTGGACCCCAAGACTCTCCAGGCTGAATCTGACCGGGGAGAATTAACAGGAATAAGAAAGAGGGACCTTGTACGAAAAGGCCGATTTAACGCGGAGACACAAAGACAGCAGAGGATTGCATTAGTTACTACTTTTGCTCTGAAACACTGCAACATTTCAGACCATATAAAAATTGTTTTTTTTACAAGAATATGCGGAATAATAGCGAAACACAGGTTCACAAGAAATCAAGAATTTTCATAACGGCGACCTTGTCATAAATTAATTATTTAGGTTGCGGGCGTAGCCTGCGTCATGATATTGAGTACGAAATAGTATAAATTGTAATAAAATAATTATTAAGATTCAAAATAATAGAGCTCAGGGCTCCAGAGTTTCCTTTGGGGGCGGGACTTCATCAAAAAGGGTAGAATCACCGGGAACTTTCGTTTCTGCGGGAGGGGGAATCTCATCAGGCTCCATAGTTTCCGAGGGTGCGGGATATTCATCCGGATTCAGCGTCGATTGAGGATCGGGTATTTCATTCAAATCATCAAATAACGTCGGGACAGGGGACGGAGCAGGTGTGGGGCCTGGAGTTGGTGCTTCCGTAGGCACAGGGGTAGGTATTATTGTCGGAACAGGGGTACTATCCGGTGTCGGAATACTTGTGGGGATAAAAACGGGAATAGTTGTCGGTTCGGGCGAAGCTTCCGGTTCACGCGTTGGTTCGGGAGTCGGTACCTGTGTAATTTCCGGTTCACGTGTTGGTTCGGGGGTCGATTCCGGTGTATCTTTCGGTTCACCAGTTGATTGTGGTGTCACCTCAATGACGAATTCCGGATCAAATGTCGGTTCAGCCGGGACTTCCGGCACAAGACTTGGTTCGGGAGTCGGTTCGGGCGAAGCTTCCGGCTCACGGCTTGGTGCGGAGGTCGGTTCAGGGGTGACTTCCGGCTCACGCGTTGCCCCGGGGGTCGGCTCAGACGTAACTTCCGGCTCACCTGTTGCCTCCGGGGTCGGTTCAGGGGTTTCTCCTTCCACGACCAAAGGCTCCGGCGTTGCTTCGGTTTCAGGCTCGGGGGTGGGATCTGCCTTCCACTCCAATTCATACACCATGTCCTCATCCGGGGGCCGGATATACAGTGTATCCTCGGTAGTTAAAAAGGAGATTTGTCTTTTTTCCGGTAAAATCCTGAACTCTATTTCAACAAGATCACCCCGGGCAATATCCAGCAGAAAGGTGTCTTTTTCGATGGTGTGGTATTCCGGATAATTATCACTCACAATCTTGAGGGTCCATTTCCCCGGAAGCACCTCATCGAACCGGAATTGCCCGTTTTTATCACTGAGTCTTCGCATCACGTCATGACCATTGGAAAGCTCCAGTAAAATAAAGGGAAAACCGGTAGCGGAGAAATCTCCGGAATCCGATGATTTTTCAGAACTGAAGGACTCTTCGGAACCAGGGGATTTCTCCTTATCAGGAAGCACCACAAATCCGGAATTCTTTTTATCTTTAAACAGAAGAACCCGGCCCCGGACAACTGCCCCCTCTATCACACTCATCTCCACCTCGGTTTTTTTACCTTTTTCAATCTCAACCTCCATGGGCAGTTGTGTTGTGGGGATATAATTCTTCTTTATGCCACCCCTGTCGATATTGATATAATGAGTGCCCGGTTTTATTGCATTAAAAGAAAACTCGCCGGCAGCACTTGTTACCGTCGCAAACCCATCCAGATGAATAATGACATTTTCCACACCCTTGCCCGTGGTCTCATCACGGATGATTCCATGAAGAGATCCGATACTCAGTTTTTTGCTGATTGGAATGGAAAAAGGCGCTTTATATTCGAGAATAAGAAAAGCATCATGTCCGATAAATCCATCCGTACTACTGATGGTATAGGCGGTATTTAAGGATAGTGTCTGATCCGCTAAAAGAGAATAGGTAAGGCCGCAGGATATACCTAGACTAAAATATCCGATTTTCCAGTCCTGAATCGTGTAAATATTCTCCAGTTGCGCATTCAACTTTAGGTCCGGGAGAGCATAGTGGTAATTCCCGGAAAGAGAAAACCTGTGATAATCTGTCCTGTCACTAAAATAATTCCCATTATACGCAAGGGAACAGGAATATATCTGTTTATCATCCGGGGCATAATCGAGGGAAGATTGATATTTATGGTGATAGGAATCATTCTCATTTATGTCATCAAAAAGATACCGGAATTCTCCATCAATAGTAAAGGCGAATTTATCGAGGGGCTGCAAAAGGCTGATATGAATTCCATTATCATGATAGCAGTATTGGGGTTCCGGTGATTGATCGACCCGGTTCTGATATTTCCATCCCGCAGTGAGGGATGTAAGGTCTTTGCCAAAAGAATAAAAGCAATTCAAAAGGGCGTTTCGTTCTATGTACGCATTAAGAAACGATTCATGTAAAGAGATATTTCTCTGCTGCTGCTGATAGGTTGTATTAAATCTCAATCTGTTGTCAAGAAAACGGAATCCGAGGTTTCCCATCACAATATACAAATCTCTGTAAGCCCCGGGAAAAAACGGGTCGGCATACACTCCGTTCATTTTATAAGAAAACCATTTATAAGCCCCGGCACTGTCAAAGTAGAGTGCATAACCGGGGGGAGACTCCTCGATAAAATCCAAACCCGACGCCACTTCCAGATCAAAATTAAAATACTGAAAAGGTCTGTATTGCTGACGAACAGCCAATACGAGATTCTCTTCCAGGGTACTGTACATATTCAGGCTTGCTTTATAGCGAAAGCCCCCGGGATAGGCCTGCTCCGGGATGATAAAATCAACATATCCGGCCGCATGATCGACTCCTTCCCGGGTAGTCCCGGAAGAAGGATCCCACGTCGCAGAGAGGTCCCTGTGATAATACGATCCAACGGTAAAAGGACCTAAAAAAACCGATCCGCCGGCTCCCCGGCCCAAGGTATACTTTTCGGTCAGGGGAGAAAGATAATAGGAATAATCCCCCAAAAAAATATCAAAAACCGGATTCCAGTAACGCAGAAAATAAAAATCCTCGGGATTCACCAGAAGATCATCCGATGTACTGATCGCTTTTTCAATTCGAAGCTTTATATTATGTACATCATTCTCATCAATACTTCCTTCACTTTTTACGGAGATCTTGCCTCCCCCGCCGAAGGTATCATTACCATAGACTTCACCTTTTATCCCGAGAATAACCGGGAGCAGATGAAAAAGCCCTGCTTTCCCGCTTATTCTGGGAATAATATTTGTCTTGCTGGCAGCCCTGTCTGTTATCTGGTCACCTTCCGCGGCTTCACTATTATCAACACGGACACTGGCTTTAATCTCAAACCGGTATTCCAAAATCTCTTTCATGGTTGCATCGGTCTCGATTGTAATACTCAATTTCCGGGATTCCCCGGGGGCAAGGATAATAGTCCTGGTTTCCCCGAGGGGAACAACAGTAAACGGGAGATTGTTCATAGAATATATCCGGAGATCTACCTCGGCAGATGTATTTCCCTGATTCATCACCATAAAAGCAGTGGAAATAGTATTTCCTGCAATAACATATTTGGGAGCCTCTATATGTTCGACAACAATATGATGTGAAGGTAATACCCGGAGGGGCAATAGTAAAAAGTCCGTAACAGCCGGCTGATTTTTATCACTGATCTTATAGGTGACATGGTGAATCCCGGCCGCGGTATTGCGGGGAACAAATATGGTCGCTAAAACTACCCTGCTTTCATCCGGTCCCAGGGTAAAGGGCATGGGCGAAAGAATAACTTTCCAGCTGTCCGGAAGGATAATCTCGGAGAGACACTCTCTTGTTTTATCTGTATTATTCTTAATAAACAGGGGAAGGGTTATTGTTTCTCTGGGCGAGGTAACTATTTCACCTGGTTTTATATAGGTAATGGAAAAAGCAGTACTATCATTCTCTGCCATTACCGGCAGAGCGACAAAACATTGCACGAGAATAAAGATAATTGTAAAAAAAAAATCTTATTGTTTGAGTACAAGATTGATATTCGCTCCAAAGACGCTTTCCCCGCCGCAATCTACCACCACCATCGCCATATAGTTACTCTTCGGCACACTGGTGAGGTCAACTTTAAACCGGACCGATGTTCCCGGATAAATCCTGAGGGTTCCTGCCTCGAATTTACTCACATACTGACCATCAAGACCGTACAGTTCCGTCCAGAGGGTGGCACGGACCATGAGGTCCCCTGTATTTTCCACATCCAGCTCAAGGATCTGCTGCTTCTGATCCACCTTCAGCAGACGTGTCCCGATAAACTGTATACTTTTTTTCCCGGTCTTACCGATATGAGTGATCATTTGAACAGCATAGCGAAATGCCTGCTGTATCCCCATACCAATCTGTTCCGGGTCCGAGGCAATTGACTCGGGTGATTCTTTCGGAATTCCCTCTATCATGAATACACTCCAGTATGTACCTTTTAATGTGGGATCCGTTGGTACCTGAACCGTATAAAATAATTTCGCCGTTTGTTCAGGAGGAACAATCACCCTTTTAGGGGTATATGTTATCCAGCTGGCATTTGACCGGGGCAGCTTTCCCGGATCTCCGTAGAGCACCCGCTGGTCTGCATAAAAAAAATAATCCGTCTGGTATATTTTTACCTCTTCCGGTTCTTTTGAATAATTCTGAAGAAGAATCTCCCCGGTATATTCTTCCCCCGGGGCTGCCGTATGTTCGTAGGTAAGTCCCCCCACAACCATGATCGTAGGAAAAAGAGAAACTGGCAGAAAAAACAGTACGCTCATGAATAAAAGATAAGGTATCTGTGATTTCCGTTTATTCATAGTATTTCCTTCCTATGGCCAGTCCGAATAGCCATCTGTGGCAGTATACGATAAGGTTGATGTATAATCATCCAGGTTCATTCCCACAGTCACCCCTTCGAGCTTAATCTGTACCGTAATACCGGTATTATCCCCGATTCCGGAAAAAAAGGGTGAATCCGTCCCCGTCACCTGCTGATACGTGGTTCCCCCCTGAATGGTCGAGGGAGTTCCCGATCCGTCGGAAGTCCTTCGTACCCAAATCTGAACAATAGATGGCCAGGGATTATCCACTTTGCTTATCTGAACTTCCCAGTAATTATCTGTTTTGGTGACATCGATACTAATCTCAGTCGTTGTACTTTCCAGGGTACCCGGAAAATCGCTTCCGGCCCCTCCGGTAAGTTGGGCAGCACCCATATTACCGATGGTCCAGCGCCCCTGTACCTTGATTGCCAGTTTAGGTGCCGTGAAAAGCACGGAAAAGGAGAGAAAAAAGAGGATGACAAATCCGATAATTACCGTATGCCGTTTCCGCATAGTGTACAGGCTCCTTATCACAAAAAAAAAGAGGGCACTTTTTAAAGCGCCCCCTTCCCCCTAACAGGGCTTAGGAAGCATCGGTTAATGTAAATACCAATCTCACAGATGTTGTATCACCAACGACAAGTGAAGAGACAGTATCAACGACGAATCTGTATTCCATTTGCGCGCCGCTCGCACCGGTACCTGTTGCACAACTTCCGATAGTAGTAATGATGTTCTGGTCTACAGCACTGACAGTTACTCCGCCGCCTACGGCAGAGCCGCAGCCGCCGGGAACAGTAATTGCTTCGGCTTCAAGATGTGTTCCCGCGGGGCATGCTCCGTCCAGATCGCCGCTCCATGATACGGAGATATTACGTGTCGTACCCGCTCCAACCAAAGATGTGTACTGAAGCAGTTTACTCGTACTGTCTGTTTCTCCCGTCACATCCTCACCACCATTTGCCGGTGCCGTTGTGTTTAATGTCAAAGTTCCGGTGTTGTTTACATCAATAAGGACAACCTCATTGACATTCATTGTAACATCGTGAGTTGCTGTATCTGACGCAGCATAGGTACTCACACATAGAACACTCAAAAGACATATTGATACTGATAATATTAATGATCTCTTCATAAAAGTCCTCCAAATTTGTGTCTCCCGCGATTAGTCGCGTTCGATTCTTCACAGTCA
>JAFGRV010000465.1 GCA_016934975.1 Spirochaetales bacterium
GTTTCCTTAAAAAGCGGGAGATCCTGTAGTTGAGCAAACCGGAGAATTTTTCCGTAGACCGGGGTTGATGGTTCACTTGCATAGCCATGAGAAGAAACGGTAATAGTATAAAAATAGGTTTTTCCTTCCAGGATATCATTATCAGTGCAGGTTGTCCCGGCCATGTTTTCCGCGATAGCAGTGTAGGGACCTGCCATGGAAAGGCTTCGCCTCACGGTAAATAATCCATCGGCATAAAGAGAATCCCAGGAAATCCGGAATCCGTTATCGAGGGTTTCTAATCTGCCGGATGGAGGAATAATTTCGTTTTTTGCAGCGAGAAAATCAGCTATTGCCGATTCCAGAAGCTGCACTGCATCATCAACCTCTCTCTGAAGGGCCTCCGCATTATCATAGATAGTCCGGGCTGCATTGACATCAGCCTCGAAAACAGTGATGGAACCGGGGGCATATTCGTCTATTCCTTCGCCCTCGACTGCTGTGGCAAGAAGGCCCTCCGCGACTACAAGCAGGGCTTCGAGGCCGGATTTATCAATTTCAACTTCTGTTATAAAATTGATACTATCGATCCAAATTGTACCGGGGGTATCGGCAAATATCTGGATACCTAGCCGGTTGATAGGGACTGCCGCTGTTTGTGGGATAAGGACGGAAGCTTCGATCCAGGTATCAGGGGTGATTGAGCTTTTATCGACCCAGTAACTGTTCCATCCCCAGTTGGCATCGAGAATAAAAGGCTGGATACTCGCTACCATGCCGGCGGGGAAGTAGATGTGTATGTCTATCGGGGTACCTGCCGCCATTTCCCCGGGGGAGTTAAGAATAACTTCATAGGTCCCGGCGGTTTCCATGGTTACCTTCATGGACCCCGAACCTGCATAGGCAAAAGCAGGATCATTTTCGATGATCGGTGCTTCGGTTCCGGCAGTAAAACCGTGAAGTTCCCCGTTTTCGAAGTGAAAGGGTGCCTCATCCGTTGTTTGTGCCAATAATGGCAGGGTAGTGAGTACAAACAGAATGATTAGTAAAAAAAATTTTTTTCTGTAATTGTTTTTTCTTTTTTTGTACATTAATGTCTCCTTGAATAAATTTGTTTTTCTATTTTTTACCAGAATAGATGAGAAGTCAAGAAAATATTTCATGAATTTTTTCATAGTCGGGGTTTAGTAAACTATAGGGGATATGGGGAGTACGACAATTGTCGCAGGAAGCAGTTACTCAATTTATAATGAGCTATTCATTCACTCCCCTGCATCCGCCATATCGGTTAAAATCATCGGTTTTGCATAGCCGACTTTCTTAAAACCTGCTTTTTTGTAAAATCTTACTTTTCTATTATAAGCCATCAATATTTTTGTATGTACTTTCTTGTATTCCTTAAGCATCAAGGTAACGAGTTTTTGCCCGATTCCCTTGTGCTGATAGTCCGGTCTCACTAATACAAAATGGAAATACACCACCATGTGTCTGTCGGATAGTGCATTTATTAATCCGACTAAAAGAGAATCTTCCCATGCTGTATATACACAATCCGAGTTTTTAAGACCGGACATGAGGTCCCCGGGATATTCCTGTGACCGCCATTCCACCGATGAGAATAAACTGATAACATCCTTTTTCTGCAACGGTATATTCTTTTTATATTCAATATCCATCAATCTATATTGTAGCTTTTTATGAAATTATGTAAAGGCCAAAACGCCGCATATAACATTCCGGAGGCTCTCTTCGTAATTTGTATTGTACTTTATAGAATCCCTTGCTTCCATTACAATGTAGTGTTCTTAAGTATCTGCCTTCGGTTATTCAATCCATGAAACTGTTTTCTGATTATTCTCTTTTAATATGGTGTTACACTGCCCGGTATGGTATTGGATATGCCGGATGAGGAGTAAAATAATATCAAGGTTTGTATTCGCCTCCGGGAAAACCGACTGTTCGCAAAGATGGTGCGGTTTCACCATCTGAAAATAATTTTCACAGGCAATTCGTACGATTTTCGAATAGTGTGCTATCTCTTCTTTGGAAAGAGTATCTATTTGTTCTTCCTCAAAATCAGGATATAATTGCTTCTCCGGGAATATTGCCGGAAGCTTTCCGGGGATCAGTCTCATCCAGTAATGCACCCCGGATAATGAATGAAATATAATATGCCAGAATGCGGCCCCGTTTTTCTTTTGATACCATAATTCATCCGGGCAAAGATCCGTTAATTGCATCAGCATTTCAAAGGACATAAAAAATTGTTTTTTACAAATATCTGTTATGCTTGTATTCATGGCGGTATACCTTAATCCTTTTAAAATGCAGGAGCGTAAATAAGTCCGATCACCACAACCATAAGAAGAAGTCCGGCCCCGATAAGTACCCTGTCATGAAGGAGCACCTCCGTGGGATCGCCCTCGTTTTTTTTCCATATAACAAAGACATATCTGAAAAGAAAAAAGGTGACAATGGGGACGGTGTATATCAGTTTATCACCATTATTGAATTTATCCGTATGAGTAAGTGTATACATGGCGTATGAAATAATAGCGATTCCGCAGCTTATAAAAATAAGGTGATTCAGAAGGGTTTCATCATAATGATTAAGCACTTTTCTGTGATTTCCTTTATCATTCTCCAAAGCAATAATCTCATTTCTCCTTTTGCCGAATCCTAAGAAAAGAGACAGAAAAAAAGTAGTCATAATAATCCAATCCGTTGCGATCACATTAATAGCCATGGCGCCCCCGATAACACGGAGAACAAAACCCGAAGCAATACAGAGAACATCAAGAATGACAACATGTTTTCCCTTGAAATTATACATCATATTAAGGAGAAAATATGAACCGAGACAGACCATAAACATCATATTGAGAAGGAGACACATGGCGCCGGCGCTTATAAAAAGGATGACGGCGATAATAATTGCGGTTTTTATTGAAATTATTCCCGCGGGAATCGGGCGGAGCTTTTTTCGCGGATGCCTCCGGTCTGCTTCTATATCAGATATATCATTCACAATATACACAACGCTGGAGATCAAATTAAAAGCGATAAATGCATATATCCCGAGAAACAGAGAGTCGGGGTCCGTGAGTTTCTTTGCAAAAAACAGAGGAGTAAGGACAAACAGGTTTTTTATCCATTGCTTCGCTCTCAGAAGCGCGGCTAAATTTTTTAAGAATTTCACATCTCCTCCTTAATTGTATTTATGAATGTTGATGAAAAAGTATAGACCTTAATTATCGCCAATGTCAAGAAAAGGGTTGTAAATCCGCAGGTTCCGGTGAACAAAATCCTCATAGTACATAACTGAACTATCCAAAAATTATTATTTTTGCAATGATCTCGCATTATTACTATAATGAAAGAAAATATGATAAGTGCTTCACCACAATAGTAAAAAGTTTCCTGATTTTTATCATAACAAGGAGGTGAATAATGAAAGGATATATATTCTTTATAATAGGTATACTTTGTATCTTTTTATTCAGTTGTATTTCAACACAACATAAGGAGATTGACGGAATATGGACACTTATCTGGGAGGACGAGTTCAAGGGGAATAAGATTGACAGCTCAAAATGGACTTTTGATCGTGGGAATGGTTTTATGTCAAAGAATGAATGGATATCCGGGTGGGGAAATGACGAGCTTGAATATTACACTGACAGGCCGGAGAATGCGTATGTCCGGAATAATCTCCTTACCATCCGGGCAATAAAAGAGACCTATAAAGGGAAAGCAGGGGAGCAGGAGCAGACATTTCACTATACCTCTGCCAGGCTTAAAACAAAAGAATTATTCAGCAAACTCTATGGCCGTTTTGAATTCCGTGCCAGGCTTCCTGAAGGCAAAGGCTTGTGGTCTGCACTCTGGCTTATGCCTGATAACGATCAATACGGCACCTGGGCAGCATCAGGGGAGATTGATATCCTTGAGACAAAGGGAAGTATCCCCACTGAAGTAAGCAGTGCGATTCATTTTGGGGCAGAGTGGCCGGGAAATAAATCATCCGGGGAAAAATACACCTTCCCCAAAGAGGAGAGAATTTCGTCATTTCATATCTATACCCTTGAATGGGAGCCGGGAGAACTCCGGTGGTATGTTGATGGAAATCTCTACAGCACTCTCAACCGCTGGTATACCCGGCGTGGTACCTATCCCGCTCCTTTTAACAGGAAATTTCACATCCTCATGAATCTGGCTGTGGGAGGACATTTTGACGGCAACCCCGATGAAACAACTCCTTTTCCAGCGCAAATGCAGATCGATTACGTCCGGGTCTATGAACTCACCGGCAGACCCTACCGTTTCCCCGAAAAACCGCCGGAAGAGATTCCCCCCGAACCGCGTCCCCGGGAAGCCCGCCCGGTCTTAGAAGACGGAAATGAAGTTTATAACAATTCATACACCCTGGATGATCCCGGTGTAAAGGATAACGCGGGAATCCCCGGAACAGCCTACTGGATATTCCTCCATTTACCCGAATTCGGCGGGGACGGAGCTCTCTCTCTCGAGGAACTGTCAGGAACCCGGTTTGCCCGGATCGATGTGACAAAAACCGGAAATCAGCCGTATTCTCTTCAGCTTATCCAGCGTGTTCCCCTCATAAAAGGTCATCGGTACAAAGCCTCTTTTATTGCGAAAGCAAAAGGGAACCGCGGTATCCAGGTAAAAATAAATGGAGACGAAGATAATAGCTGGGTCACCTATTCTAATGTAGAGACAATCAACCTGACAGATATGCTTACCACCTATGAATTCACCTTTGGTATGGAGTATAAGACTGATGTGGAGGCGAGGTTTGAGTTTAATGTGGGACTGGATTATACTTCAGTCTGGATCGGAAATGTAAGGCTTGATGATATAACCGGAGAATAATCATTTATTACGGGGCTTTAATGTCCCGGACAATTGTCGTACTTTTATAAACGGGTTCAATGGACAGGGTTTTAACCGTTATTGTGCGCTCCCGTTTTCCCCCGCTGAATCGCTTATACCCGTAATATTCGACATCCAAAGCCGTGTCATCTATACCACCCATGAGTGAAAATACGAACCGGGTATACGGTTTGCCAAAGAGAAACTCGTAATCCAGGGAATCGGGATCATCCGCATCAATCGCGGTGACATCCACGGGAATCCATCCGAGTCCGGGATAATAGACCTCGGTCCATCGATGAAAGGAATCATTCGCCCTCTCAAAAATAAATCCCCCTGCCATACGGGTGGGGATATTGTTAAGCCGTGCAAGAGCGGAAAATAAAAAGGAATATTCCGAGCAGGAACCTGCTTTTTTACCTAAAATGGCGCCTGCTTTTTCCCAGGTATTATCCATGGTATAAGAAAGGGTGTTGATGATAAAATCCACGATATTTTCAAGGAGTTCTTTGACTCCGGAGGGTTCTTTTCCTCTTCTGTTTAACCGGGCCTTTGCGGCAGCTGTTTTTATTTCCGGCTTCTCCATATCAAAATATGAATCATTTCCTAGGTACATCTCTTTAATCTGCTCCGGAATACCTGCGAGAGAAGCGAGAGGTGTCTCCTTTACTTTATAGCAAACAGCCCGGACTGTTACATCAGCTCTATAATATAGAAGAAAGTGTTCTCCCGGTTTTATGATTTGTTGAAAATAAGCCAGGGGCTGGTCATATACATCAGCCTTGATCTCCTCGGGCACAGGCTGCCATTCGAGGGTCTCTATGTGCTGTTCCGGAGAATCCCGGGGAACAGGGATCCGGAATGCGGCATTACAGGCCCTGGTTTTATCGATGTTCCGGCAGTCTATGGTATACTGATAGCTGATGGTGTGGGGGAGCGAGAGTACGGCGTCCTGAGTCTCTTTAAACTCAACGAGGTCCAGGGACGATGTCCTGCGGTTATGAACATACAAATAATCGTTGAAAAATACAATGCCTTTGGAATAGCTGTTGTCCGCTCCCGTATAAATTGTATAATCAACATCATTAGATTTCAGGTTGTATTTATGAACACTCCTTGAGCTGATATCATAGATCCATAATGCATTGTTGTAATACACAATATCAGATGGCTTTCTTCCGGGACAGGGGATTTCCTTCATTTTTGTGAAGAAGGCATCAATAAAGAGGATATAATAACCATGTTCCCGTTGATCCAGGAGATATAAACGATCCTTATCCGATGTGATTGAAATAAGGCTTTCGGAGCCTTCTATGGGGATGGTTTTTACTTTCCCTTTTTCTTTATGGAGAATCCGCTGCCGGGAACAATAATAGATTCGTTGTTGAAAAGGCCACGCATCCATGATAGCCCAGCCTTTCATATCTTCCGTTTTTTCGAGAGTGTCCCCGGCAGTAAGTTTATAGAGTGTCCGGTTCGGATGGTCGCCGAAGTAAAGTGAATCATTATACTCGAAAAAATACCGGGCATCCTTGTCTTTAAAGGGCAGAAGAAATTGAGAGATAGCAACATCACCTCCAAAAACAAGGTGTGCAAAAAGAATAAATATAACAGAAAGTAAGAGCAATAATTTCTTATTTGATGGTAATTTATATGTGTTCATAATTATTGTAAGTATAGGAAATTTATATTTAAATTTCAAAATTTATTATTGTAAACCGGATAGTGTGTTCACTTGACTTCCCGCCTTATCTGCATTACAGTACACAAGCTCATGGGTAAAACAAATTCTTCTAACAATCATAGATTCTCTACTCTAAAGAATTATATTTATTATATTAAAAAAATAACAGGATCCCTCGGTATCGGCCCGGCTTTGGAGACAATTATCAGCCCGTTGGAAAAAACAGATACCTACACGGCAAAGGACCTTTATGTGCCGGATGAACAGATAGTACCCGGCCTCCCATCAGTCCTGAATGTGCTGCACTGGCATCAGCCTCTGGGAAATGTTTCCAGGGGAATATATAAAGGTATAAAAAAGTTGATGGATGTTCTGTATGAATATTACCTCATGCAGTTGGAGGTGTGGGAAATATTTATTGTGAATAATCCTTCTATCGGTTACGTGGATACGGTGCATCTTACCGGGACTCTTATTACCTGGATGGTTCAGGAGCATCCCGAGTGGCTGGCCCGGTTTGCGCATGTGGTGAGGGGCACGGTGACGGGAAATCCGGATGAAAAACCGCATATCGAATTATTTGTGAGCCCTTATTTTGAATCCCTGGCAAGTACCTTGCCTGTGGAAGAAGCAGTGCGTCAAACAAAGTTATCCATCGATGTTATGAACTTTTTAGGGATGAAACCTTCGGGATATTGGCTTGTTGAACGGATATGGGAGCCCGGCTATTTTCTTATTTTCACGAAAGAATTAAGAAAACTGGGAATAAATAAAGCCGCAATAGATGACCATCTTTTTTATAAAATGACAGATCGGGAGATAAAAGCCTCCGGATTTACGATGACCTCTTTTTCCGAGAAGGATCTCCGGGGATATTTTATTTTTGATGATGAATTAAGAGAAAAAGATCCTTTTTTTATTTTACCAGCGAACAGAGATTACCGGCAGGCGAGGCCCTACTGGCTCAGCGAGATTCCGCGAAAAGGGGGGAGGTTTAATCCTTATTGGCTCCATGGTTATTTAAAAGGGAGTGTTTCCAAAGATAAGGTATTTGCCCGGTTTAAAAACAGAGAGTATATCCTGAACACTTTTTTTATGAAACACCCGTTTTACTCCTTTCATGATGATGGGCTGGAATACCTGATATTTAAAGACAATTGTATCAGTCTGTTTTCTGCATATGATGAAACAGAAATGACGAGTGAAGATATGAAGCGGCTGCAAGCATTATGGGAGGAAGCACAAAAGAATAAATATTCCGGAGATGAGTGTCTTGTGTGGGCCGGTGACGGAGAGAAACCGACGAATCTCTGGAGATATCTTGGAGATAAAAAAAAGCACAGGGAGAATCTGGAATATGCCCGGGAATGGCTTCTCGGGGAGCTTGATGCCAAATTCCATTCTCATTACGCGAATTTTCTCCCCACGGACCAATTGCTGGAGCGGACATTATGCCGGGGGTTTATCCGCCTTCCTTTCGGTGCCTACAAAGAAATGACCTGGTGGGCCCATACAACGGAAAACCAGCAGAGTCTTCAGACTATTATCAAAAAAGTCGAAACACTTAAAGTGATACTTGAGGATTATCACCATATCGCGGAAATCGCGGAAGATGAGGTGATATCGGAAGAAGAACTGTTGCAGTATGAAAAATTATCGAATACGGAAATGATAAAATATAAAATTTTATTAAATGCTTTGGAAAAAAGAGGCCGTCTCGCCCATTGCAGGAACTATTATAAAACGAAATTCTTTTTATCTCCCCGGGAAGAAGAGGAATTGGATATTCTGGAAAAAGGAATACCCTGGAAAAACTTCTGGCTAAAATATGCGGAAAGTTATAAATATCACCGGTTGTGGTTGTTTTTGTATGATATGACCATCAGGCACGTAGAGGATGAAGATACGAGGGAATTGATTCTTAACCTCCTCGGGAGAGCGACCGTGAATTGCGGTTCCTGGCATGGGGTCTTCGGGGGAAGATATCTGGCAAATCTGAGGAATGATATCATGTGGGGTATCGCCGCGGCCCTGGGGATTTATGTTTATTTTCTGGAACAAAAAGGGAGTTTCAAAAGAGGGGATGTACTCTTGTATTCTTTTGATTTTTCCGGGACCCTGGCAGAAGAATTACAGGAAGCGGAAATAGTAATTCAAGGAACAGATAATAAAAATATTCCGGATAGTGTGATCATCACCTATGATATGATGGTAATTATAAATCGGAAAAATGGGGGAACCGTCTATGACTGGATATATTTTAATACCGGTAATCCCCAGTCAGTCATAAATACCATCAACCTTATAAAAGAGCCGTATCATGAAGCTGCCCGGGAAATGGTGGCATGGTTTAAAGAGAAAATAGAAATATATGAACAATTGATAAAAGAAATGGATCCTTACCTGAGTGACTGGGAAAAATATAATTTTGCCATGACACATAATAATGATCCCCATTCGGAAGAGATTAATACTCTTGATTATTCACTCTTTCAGGACAAGATTTCATCCCTGAAAAACCGGATTGCTTTTATTACAAAAGAGGAACCGACCCGGATAAAGATCATTTCATTGTACAGTGAATTATGTAAACGTCCTGATTTTGCGGGAACAAAAACCTTGACAAAGCCTATTCAGAATCTTAATGTGGTCAAAGCATTGAAAGATTATGACACCGGATTGCCTGTAAATCATGTTGCCCGGTTACAGGATGTGCTTACTAAAAAGGAAGTTGGCAGCTTCTCGACGGCAGATTTTACACTTGTGTCAACCAAAGAAGAAAAAGAATCATATAACATTATATTGCAAAAAAAAGAAGCAAAGCTGGAATTCCAAAAGGAAATTCATATTTCTAAAATTTCTCCATGTATTACCGTAGTGTACCGGATTACGGCTGATGATCAACCGGAGGCATTGGAATTGGAGATAGAGAATAATACCAATATTTCTTACATTGATAATGAGGATGTTTCCTTCGAAATAAATAACAGGAAAATAAATATTTCCGGGAAATATCAGAAAGCCGGGGTGAGTTCCTTCGGGATAATTAATAATGATGAGAACTGCACGCAACGTATAACCATTGATCCGGACCGGAACCGGCTGCTTATTCAACCGCGTTATAGTGTGTCCCAGGGGTTGCGTTTATTTGAAACGACTTTACAGTATCTCCGGTACAGTTTTTTGATACCGGTCAGTTTTGATAATAACCGCTCCTTTTCGGTTTCCGTGACTCATTTTCTGGATTCAAAGGCACGGGAAGCAGAGGAAAATAAGTGGATAATGAATCTGTAAGATGCGGAGGATATGTTGAAAGTCATCGATGGTGAAATAAACATCACCCTGAAAACAATCTATTGGATCGGCCTGCCGGAGAATCTTAGCCGTGATGATCAAATTAATATATTAAAAAAGGATATGTTGATCGTTCCCTGGAATCCTTTGTTTTCGACATATTACCAACTGGCACAGACAAACAATCCGCGGACTGTCTATTTTTTTAATGTGGATTATATTACCAGGGAAAATGGCATCGAGAAAGATCAGAGAGAAGCCTTTGCCGATTCTTTCTCTGCATTTATTCACACCCATTTCCCCGGACGATGTCTTGTGTACAGTAATGATACGAGTGAAAATAAATCGGCCTTTTACACCCGGTATAATATACTCTATCGAAATCCCTGTTTCTCGGGAAAGCATGATCTCCATAATGTTCTTATTGAGACAACAAATATTCTGTGCGCAAAGAACAAAAAAAATAAGGCAGGTACTCACGCGCCCCGGTCATCCTTCAGATTGTCGCTGCTTCCATTGAAATATGAAATGGAAGTGATCGTCCCGGACAATAAAACCCCAAGGACGTACACCGGGTATATCAATGATATGAGCCTGAGTGGGGTGGGGTGTTTGCTGATAGATCCCCTTACGTCAGGACCGGATAGTTCCGGTACTTCCGGTTCCGGTACTTCCGGTTCCGGAAGCACCGGCTCCGGAAATACCCGGTCCGGATTCCTTCGAATCAATACCCCGCTGCAGATCCGGATGTACTTACATAAGACAATTGTCGTAATTAATAAATGTATTTTGTCGCGGATCTGCTCTCATGGAAAGGAATTGGGTGTTTCTTTTGATATTAATGATAAAGAAGCTATATCCGAATCAGATGGGAATCTGCTTTCTTCATTAATGTATACCTGGTTGAATCAAGTTATCCGGCAATATAGACAAGAATAAAGAGATTTCCCGGGACCGGACAAAGCATTAGTCTTTCAATAAATCAATAATCTCCGTTATCGTCCCTTTTAGGGTGTATTCCAGTTCCCTCGAATCAACCTTAAAAACCAGAAATATTTCATACGTTTTTCCGATCAAACCGGTTAATTCCTTTTTGTTTCTATAATTAATATCTTCACCGACTTTATAGATCTGATTTACCGTTTCATGATGTGTTGCGTACATTTCGGTTTTATAGCTATGTACCTGTTCCCTGTTTTTTATCGCCTCAAGGGGGGTGATAAAATCCCCGTGTGTTTGATGAGGCTGTACTATGGTGGGGGGATTTATGACATCTCCGTCTTCGGTAAATTTAACCCCTCCATGGATGATGTTATATGAAATACCGGATAGATCACGATATGTGCATTTATCCCAGAGAATTTCCATATCTTTATCCGTTTTATTCGTGATGTTTAAACTGACCTGCAATGGCGTGAGTTGTTTTTCGATGATAAGAAACTCGTTTTCATAGGAATTGTCTTCTCCTTTGTCTGTGGCTGAATAGAATGTACCGCATCCTGCTAAAAAGAAAGTGGTGAGCAGACATACAATTATTATTTTCATTACTGTCTCCTTGTTTCACATTATAGTTACATTATAGCAGATGATAAAGAGTTTTTTCAAGCTTAATATAGTAAAAGCAGCAACTCTCAAAGTAAAAAATTTTAAGGAACCACGGAAGGCTCCGTGGTTAAATTTCTTATACATTTAGAATTACTGTTATACAAATAATTTTCTTGACATTTTATATCGAATATGATAGTTGTAAATGTATAATTTTAGCAGTTTTGCGTTTATTTACCATTTCGGTTCAAAATCGTATTTAAATTTAAAGAATATTGTATTATTATTTTAGGATTTTTTTATGGAAATAATAAAAGTAAAAAACCTCTGTAAGTCGTTCAGGATTACCTCAAAAGAACATGGCTTAAAAGCTGCCATAAAAAGCCTGTTTAAAAGCGATTATACCATTAAAGAAGTTGTTAAAAATATTTCATTCAATATCTCTGAAGGTGAAATAATTGGTTATATCGGTCCGAATGGCGCAGGGAAATCGACGACAATTAAAATGTTAACCGGGATTTTAGTTCCCTCGGCGGGAGAGGTGAGTGTCTGCGGAATTTTACCTTGGAACCAGAGGATTGATAATGGTTTTAATATTGGTGTCGTTTTTGGACAAAGGTCACAATTATGGTGGGATATTCCCGTTTATGATACCTTTAATCTGCTTTCCAAATTATATAAATTATCCAAAGAAAATTATAAAAGAAATTTATCTCTTATAATAGATGTATTTGAACTTAAGGATTTGTTGCATATTCCTGTCAGGCAATTAAGTCTTGGCCAGCGGATGAGAGCTGAAATAGCTTCGGCTATTATCCACAATCCGAAAGTTTTATATCTGGATGAGCCGACAATCGGTCTGGATATAGTCATCAAAAGAAAGATTAGGGAATTTATCAAGAGGATCAATAAAGATTTCAATACGACTATAATTTTAACAACTCATGATGTATCTGAGATAGAGAAAGTCTGTAACCGTGTAATTGTTATCGATAAAGGTGAACTTATATATGATGACAGCTTAAAACAACTAAAAGATAGATTCAGCAGAATCAATGAGATAGAAATAAAACTGGATAATGCACCACAGGGGATAATGGACTTACAATCTGAGAATATCAATATAAGAGTGAAGGAACATACTCTCAAAGTGAAATATAGCAAGGAAATAAAGCCGATTGACATAATTAATAAAGTGGCGATAAACAATAAAATTCTGGATTTTAATATAAACGAAAATGATTTAGAAGAGATAATACACAGCATTTATGTAGCCAGAAACAATTAGGGAATACAATTATCAACTCCTTGTAAGAATATATTTCTGCTTGCCGGAGGACTTATTATTCTAATCAGATAATGTAAAGAGGTTTTCATTTAATGAGTGTTTATTTTGAGTTTTTTAAAATAGCATTTAAAAATACTTTTGCGTACAGAGTAGATGCCTATATGGGTATATTGGCGAGGATTCTCAGCATGTTCATAGCCATTTCACTATGGCAGGCATTATATCAGAACAGCAGTATTGTTATAAGCAGAGTGGGATTTGTCTCAATAAAAGAGATGATTACATATTCGATTATCAGTACAGCCCTTTTTATTATCATTGAGAATAATGTTATTTTTAAACTCGATGATAAGATTCGGACAGGCGCCATCGCCACTGACCTGATACGGCCTTTGAGTTTTATGAAACTTATTTTAGCAGATTTTATCGGGAACAATATGGCCAATTTGATAATCCAGTTTATTCCGGTCTTGCTTTTCGCAAACCTGCTCTTTGCGTTAAATTTCCCTTCTCTTATAAATGTTATTTTATTTCTTGCGGCTGTTGTTAATGCCGTTATTATTAATTTTTTGATCAGCTATATAGTCGGATTACTTTCATTCTGGTGGTTCCAGATATGGCCGATGGAAATGTTTATACGGAGTATCAAGAGAATTTTGTCGGGAGCATTAATCCCAATCTGGTTTTTCCCCGGTTTTTTACAGTATATTACGAATATACTGCCCTTCAAATACATATACTATATACCATTATCTATTTATTTGAATAAATTTGATCTTAAAGAAAGTTCGATAAATATTCTATATCAAATACTGTGGATTGCAGCGCTTTTAATAACGGAAAGAATTATGTGGAAAATGAGTGTGAAAAAGCTGGTAATCCAGGGGGGTTAAGTTTGATGCTGCGATTTTTTAAATTATATGGAGAGTTTATTAAAATATATTTAAGATCAAGACTTGAATATAAGCAGGCATTTTTTATTGAAATTCTTTCCAATTTCGTCCTTATTTCGATGTTTTATGTCGGTATTTCTGCTCTTTTCAGTAATTTCGATTCCATTAATGGATGGACATATTATGAAGTGATGTTTCTCTATACCTTGAATTTATTTTGTGCTTCAGTCAGTGGTTTGTTCTTTTGGGGTCCTATGTTAAGTCTTGAGGGTCTGGTGCAGAGTGGTCAATATGATTCTTTTTTAACAAAACCAATGCATCCTCTGCTTCATCTCATATCAAGACATTTTCAACACACCTATATCGGTTGGATAATACCCATACCTTTCGTATTTGCCGTCTGCATTTCTCATCTGAGTATAACTTGGAGTCTTTTTAAAATCGTTATGTTTATCAGTTCTATACTTGGTGGTATTCTCATTAATTCCAGTGTTTTTTTATCTGGTGGCGCACTTAGTTTCCGGATAGTAAAAACGGCTAAATTACTTTTTTTATTGCAACGGCCGAATGATAGTTTCAGATCTTTTATTGATTTTCCTGTAAGTATTTATAATAAATTTATTCAGATTTTTCTGGTTTTTATTTTACCGTATGCCTTCATTAATTACTTTCCTTCACGTTATTTTCTCGAAAAAGCAGATGATGGTATGTTTCATCCGTTGTTTAACTTCGGGACACCCATAGTGGGTATAGTGCTTTTTTTGTCGGCTGTTTTTATCTGGAATAAAGCAAGCAGGCACTATACAAGTACAGGTTCTTAATGGATATGGGAAAATACTTTATTTTTGATATCAGGTATATGGAATTTCTATGGGAAATGGAATATTACATATTTGAGGAGTTAAACCATTGAATACATATGAAACAAGAAATCAAACGGATAAAAAGTATACACTTACGTGTATTCATAAACTATTTGAAGACCAGGTTCTGGCTCATCCTCATAATATTGCGTTAAACTTTGAAGATAAAAATCTTACATATAAAGAACTAAATGAATATTCCAATAATCTGGCACATATCCTTATCCGTTACGGAGCTAAACCTGATGGTTTTGTGGGTATATTCGCAGAACGCTCCCTGGAACTGATTGTGGGAATACTGGGGATTGTAAAGAGTGGCGCTGCATATGTTCCTTTATCTACTGAATATCCTTTGGAAAGAATAGAATTTATCATGAATGATTGTAAATGCGGTATAGTTCTTACTCAATCGAAATACAGAGATCTTTTCAGAAAATACTCATATATTAATATTATTTATTTAGATGAAATCAATACATCATCCGAAGATAATCATAATCCGGATGTCCCTGTTGACATCAATACCCTTGCCTACCTTATTTATACATCAGGGTCTACCGGAAGACCAAAAGGAGTCATGATTCAGCACAAAGGAATATGTAATAGATTGTTGTGGATGAAAGATGAATATCGTTTTACCGTTGGTGATGCCTTACTGCATAAAACTCCGATCGGTTTTGATGTCTCCGTATGGGAGATATTTTATCCCTTGATTTCCGGAGCGAAACTGGTAATTGCAAAACCGGGAGGGCATGCCTATATAAAGTATTTAATCAGATTGATTAACAGAACCGGTGTAACATTCATTCATTTTATTCCACCGTTATTGGAGCTGTTTTTGAGTTGTTTAAAAGAGGATGATTGTTTATCTTTGCGGATAATAGTCTGCGGAGGTGAAAAATGGTCATTTACTCTTGGTCAGAAGTGTCTGAAAAAATTGCAGGTGAAATTATATAATGGTTATGGTCCGACAGAAGCCTCTGTTGGTGTGGCATATTGGCTTTTTGATCCGGATTATGCCTATCAAATAGTTCCTATTGGGCGACCAATATCAAATACTCATTTATACATTATAGATGAGTATTTTAATGAGCTAGAGCCCGGGAAAACCGGAGAGTTGTGTATTTCAGGTATTTGTTTGTCTTCCGGGTATCTCAATAATAAAGAATTAACCGGATCTAAATTTGTAAAGAATCCGTTTCATGCTGCCGGGATAGAATACGAATATTTATATAAAACCGGTGATATGGCGAGATATCTGGATGACGGTAATATTGAGTTTGTCGGCAGAATCGACAATCAGGTGAAAATAAGAGGTATCCGTCTGGAACTAGGTGAAGTGGAAAATGTGCTGATAAAAAATGAAAATATAGCCGAGGCTATCGTCCTTTGCAAACAACTGAACACGTGGAATAAAATATTGGTCGCTTTTGTAGTTTTGAATGAAAAAGGAATAACCGACGCGGCTGATATTCGCAAGTACTTGATCCCATTACTGCCTGAGTATATGATCCCACAGGAGATAAGAGTTATTGATGGTTTTCCGGTTAATGAAAATGGAAAAATTGATAAAGAAATATTACTGAAGGCAATCTAATACATTAAAAGGAGCTAATTTATGATTAAAGTAGGAATTTATGGTGCTTCAGGTTATATGGGGAGCGAAGCATTAAGAATATTGTTAACGCACCCCGAAGTATCTGTTGAATGGGCCACAAGCAGGAGTGAAACCCCGATTGAACATTATCATAAAAATTTTTATGATAGAGGAATAAAATTTATCAAACCCTCGGAAGTAACTCCCTGTGCCGCTGTTTTTTTTGCACTTCCTACCGGGTTTACAACGGAAATCTGTCAGGATTTTCTGAAACAAGGTAGTAAAATTATTGACTATGGCGCGGATTTCAGATTGAAAAACCGGGATGAATGGGAGAGGGTATATAAAATGAAACATCCAAACTGGAAACTGGCCGAAGAAGCAGTTTATGGTATCGTAGAGCTGCATCGACCTGAGATAAAAAAGGTAAATATTATAGCAAATCCGGGGTGTTTTTCTTCTTCTGCCATTCTCGCCCTTGCTCCACTTATTAAAGAGAATTTAATTGATGTAGATAAAATTATTGTAGACGGTTTGTCGGGAACGGTAGGGGCCGGTAATGAACCGGATGTCGCGTTGCATCATCCGGAAATAACGAATAATATATTACCGTATAATGTCGTCGATCACCGGCATACATATGAAATGGAGCAGGAACTGGGGCTTCTCGCAGGAAAAAAAGTAACAATCAATTTTACATCTTACTATGTTCCGATATCGCGGGGAATTCTTACAACTAGTCACAGTTTCCCGACCGGAACAGCAAAACGAAAAGAAATACTTGAATTATACAAGGAATTCTATAAGGATGAATTTTTTGTAAAAATAATTGATATTCCTAAGCAGGAAAATGTATCATGGAATTATCTGCCTTATCCCTGGGTAGCGGCAGTCTCTGCAACAAATTTCTGCCATATCGGTCTGGATGTAGATGAGAAAAGAAATCGAATTGTTGTTTTTAGTACCCTTGACAGTATAGGAAAAGGTGGTGCGTTAGTCGGGATACAAAATTTTAATCTGATGTTTGGTCTTGATGAGAGGACCGGACTGGATTTTTATGGGATACATCCATACTGATTCTTCAGATAATAACTTTCCTTACATAGTACTCAGTCTTATAAGTATAAAATTTATTGAGGTAAGATATGCTTAAAAAACCAATTTTTATTATAGGTCATCAGCGGTCGGGGACAAGTCTTTTAAGGACTTGTATCGAAAGAAGTGAAGAGGTCTGGACGATCGGCAGAGAAGGTAAACCAATTTTTGAGAAAATATTTCATCCTAAATATCGGAATTGGCATTCAAACGCTCTGGATGAAAGTGATTTGACCGAAGAAAAAGTTATTCAATTAAAAAAAGACCTTTTGGATGCCTGTAGAAAACCGGTCGTCGAGTTCGGTGACCGGGATAAAATCGACTACCTGAAATGGGTTGTCCCTCAGGGAGTCAACCCATTTTATTATGACTGTAATATGGAACTGCTAAAACAGAACTTTGGTCATGACTTACCTGAAGGACCTCCTGCCGAGGAAGAGCTGGACGAAATAACACCGTTTTGTTTTATGGTGCCATCCCGTAAACCGACGCCGGAGGAGTTTACCAATGGTATAAGAATGCTGGAAAAGAGTATTCAAAGCTGTTTCCGAATCCCATTTTTAAAAAAAGTATTTCCTGATTCAAAATATATATTTCTGATCAGGGACGGAAGAGCATCAATCAGCTCATCTATTGAATCATGGCGGGATCCAAGATGTTTTTTTTCTTATCAAGTTCCGCTTGAACTGAAAATAAAAGGGTATTCCGATATTTATCCATGGGGTAAAAAGTGGTGGAACCTCTGTTTACCCCCGGGCTGGAGAGATTATACGGAAAGGAGTCTGGAAGAAGTTTGTGCATACACCTGGGTAAAGGCAAATACAGAGGCTTTAAGGTATTATTCTGATCTGAAAAAACAGGGAAATGCTATCCTGGTAAAATTCGAGGACCTTTTAAAAGATCCGGTGAAAATTCTGACTCAGATTGCTGAAGTTATTGAGATAAAGATTGATGACAATTATCTCAACAACAAATTGCCTGTAGTGATGACAGGTTCCGGACCTGACCCGGAGAAATGGCGGAAAAACTCCCGAGAGATCAGTAAAATAATCCCCATGATAAAAGAGCTTCAGACACAATTCGATTATTCTGTGGAATGTTAACGAGAGGGGGAGGTGTAAATAATGAGGCTGATGATAACAGGGGCTGATGGTTTATTTGGGTCACAAATGGCGCCTTTGTTTATGAATGACTCTTTCTATTCCGAAGTGGTTTTGAAATCCGTGAATGATTTTGATATCAGGCAAAAAAAGGATGTCATCAAAAATGTATGTGAGATAAAACCGGATATTCTGATTCACATGGCTGCATGGGTAGATGTGGATGGTTGTGAAAAGAAACCGCAGGAAGCTATGGAAATAAATTATAGAGGGGTAATGAATATTACAGAGGCGTGCAGAATGATTGACTCAAAACTCATCTTTATTTCATCGGATTATATTTTCGATGGCATAGATCCTCCGTTAGGCGGATATCTTGAGAATTCGGAGTCAAATCCTCTGAATGTTTATGGTAAAGCAAAACGGTTCAGTGAACAATATATACAGAATATGCTCCATAATTATCTAATTATCCGTACGGCGTGGTTGTTCGGCGGAGGTAATGCACAGAATAGTTTTATTTTAAAAGTCCTGGATTCCCTCAAATATTCCAATAAATTTTATGCTATAGTTGATCAAGTGGGATCACCGACTTATTCCGTCGAGCTGGGCGAATGTTTGTGTAAAATATTGAAAAGTAAGGATTTTGATTCACTAAAGGGTATTTACCATATTGCCAACACCGGAGAATGCTCCTGGTATGATCAGGCATTGAAGACTGTTGAATTTATGTATGGACGAACGCATCAGTATAAAATCATACCTGTTTTGATGAACAGCAGTTCTTATTATGCCAGACGCCCCAAGTATTCAGTTTTGAATACGGATAAATTTTATTATGCAACTGGTATAAGACTTTCGAGCTGGGAGAATTCTCTTAAACAGTATATAGAAAGTTTGAAAATTTAGAGTTGCGTTAATTATAGGATGAATCAAATGGATATATATTCTTTTTTAAGCAAGGTGCTATCAGGAGAATTATATGAAAAGAAGAAGAGAAATGGAGAAGTCTTCTTTATAATTGCAGAAATCGGACATAATCACCAGGGGAGTTATGATACCTGTAAGGAATTAATAAAGCATGCTGCCGAAGCTGGTGTTGACGCTGTTAAACTGCAGAAGCGGGATATTGACAATTGTTATACGAATGACTTTTTAAAATCCGAGTATAATAGTCCGCATGCTTTCGGAAAAACATATCAGGAACACAGGGAATATCTGGAATTAACCAACCGGGAGTATTTCGAATTAAAGAAGTATGCCGAAGGTCTGGGTTTGGTTTTTTTCGCCACGGTTTTTGACATCCCGAGCGCCGATTTCATGAATAGTCTGGGGAGTCCCTGTTTTAAAATTTCATCCGGAGATTTAACAAATACTATTTTGCTGGATTATGTGATGAAGCTCGGTAAACCGGTAATTTTATCAACCGGAGCCGCAACTTTAGCAGAAATTCAACATATATATAATAGATATGAGAAGATAAATCCTCATATAGCATTGCTGCATTGTGTAGCCAATTATCCATGTTCGTTGACCGACTTGAATTTGAATGTAATTCCCAATCTGATCAAGATTTTTCCCAATTCTGTTATCGGACTTTCTGATCATTGTATATATTATGAATCAGCCATTATGGCTTATATGCTGGGGGGGCGAATTATTGAAAAGCATTTTACCTTGAATAAAACAATGAAAGGATCGGATCATTTTTTTTCCCTGGAGCTAAATGAAATGAAAAGGCTGGTCTTTTTGTTAAAAAATATCCCCGGTATTACAGGCAGTGGAGTGAAGGAATTCTGTGCATCGGAAAAAAAGGCTGTAATGAAAATGAGAAAAAAACTTTTGTTCAGCAGGGACTTGGAGCGTGGACATGCAATTCAAATGAGTGACTTGGAAACGAAAAGTCCGGGTGATGGATTGTCCCCGATAAAGGCCGAAGAAATATGCGGAATGCTGCTGAAAGAAAATGTCAAGAAAGGAATGGACGTGAAATATGAGCATTTTGAGTGACACGGATTTCATATTGGAGAATCATAAAAAGATTTTCAATTGAAAAACAAGAATTCTTTATGGAGGTTGATGTGAAAGATAGTTGTAATTTTTTTAATCTTAATGATAAAACGGTGATAATTACTGGTGGTCTAGGCCAACTCGGTTTAGGCTATATAAAGGCTTTACAGTCCTGTGGCGCCGGAATCGGGATATTTGATATTAAACGGGAATGTGAAGCTGCGGATATTCTAAAAAAACAACCGGATATTAAGTACTATCAAACTGATATTACCTCACGGGATTCCTTAAGAACCAGTTTCGATGCTTTTATACAGGATTTTAAAAAAATTGATGTGTTAATCAACAACGCGGCGCTGGATTTCCCTCCGGAATGCCTGAACATAAAAGATACCATGTTCGAGAATCTGGATGATAAGATTTGGGACAAAACATTCGAGGTGAATTCGAAAGGAGTTTTTCTCTGCTGTCAGATAATCGGCGGACATATGGCACGGAACACCGGGGGGAGTATTATCAACATTTCATCCATATATGGCATGGTCTCTCCTGACCAAAGAATTTATCAGAAAGATGGGGAGATTCTTTTTTATAAACCTGTTCCCTACGGGGCAACGAAATCAAGTTTGTATGCTTTTACCAGATATCTTGCGACATATTGGGCAAAAAAGAATGTCCGGGTGAATATTCTGACACTGGGAGGAGTATTTAATAATCAGCCGGAATATTTTGTTCACAATTATTGTGAACGAGTCCCAATGGGTAGAATGGCAAATGTCGATGATTACTGCGGTGCTGTCATCTTTTTGGCCTCCCGGGCGTCGTCTTATATGACCGGTTCGAATTTGATTATTGATGGAGGATTATTGTGTTGGTAAATGAAAATATTATAAAGTACTTCTATACAAGAGAAGTAATAAATATAATATCCGGAAGTAATATGCCTGAAAGTATGAAGCTGAGTCTGCTAAGTGATATGAACAGGCATAATGCATTGGCGATGGTCAGTTTTGCAGGTTCCGGTCATCTTGGTACATCATTCAGCTCCTCCGAAATACTCACGGCTTTATATCACAATATCATGAATATTACTCCTGAAAATTTTCAAGAAAGAAATCGGGATTACTTTGTACTTTCCAAAGGTCATGCTGCCCCCGGGTTGTATGCTGTCCTTGCTTCAGTCGGATTTATCCCGGAGGAACAGATGCTGACTTTTCGCAAACTCGATGGTCTGCAGGGGCATAGTGATATAAAAACCAATGGTATAGACACAAATTCAGGTTCCCTGGGTATGGGTCTGTCGAAAGGGAAGGGTTTTTGTTGGTTCTTAAAAAGCAGGGGGTTACAATATAAAGTCTATGTCCTGACAGGGGACGGAGAGCTTCAGGAAGGTCAGATCTGGGAAGCAATTCAGACGGCTAATGCGATGGATCTGAATAATCTGATTATGATAATTGATCATAATAAAATGCAGACGGATTTACCACTTAATGCCATACTAAACGAAGCGAATCTTAAAACAAAAATCGAAGCATTCGGTTGGGATGTATTTGAGATAGACGGGCATAACATGGATGAGATAATTGCCGTATTTAACGAAATAAAGTATCGCCAACAAAAACCTGCCGCCGTTATCTGCAATACCATTAAAGGGTACGGGGTATCCTTTATGCAGCATAATTATCCCGAAGCAAAAAACGATTTGTATTTGTGGCACGGGAAATGTCCGGATACCACTGAATATAAAAAAGCATGTGATGAAATTTATGACAGGATTATGCAGCAGTTAAACGGGAAATCGGGGATAAATATAAATAAGCCTTTCCCAATGCTGATAGAACCCAAAAAAAAAGATACTGTAAAAACGGTTGTAAATGGTTTTTCAGATGGGTTGGTAATGAATCTGGATAGAAACAATAATATTGTTATTTTGGATGGTGATTTGGCTGAATCCTGCGGTTTAAATACATTACGGGAAAACAGATGTGACAGATTTATTGAAGTCGGTATAGCCGAACAGGATATGATCTCAATGGCGGGTGCACTTGCCTCTACCGGATTAGTTCCTGTCGTAAATACCTTTACAAGTTTTTTAACATCCCGGGCAAATGAGCAAATTTTCAATAATTCTACAGAAGGGAGAAAGGTTGTTTATGCAGGACATTTGGCTGGACTTGTCCCGGCAAAGCCCGGTAAATCTCATCAGGGAATACGGGATATCAGTTTATTGGCTTCGATTCCGGGAATAATAATGATAGAACCCTCATGTTATAGAGAAGTTATTGATGCACTGGATTTTTTACTTCATGCGGAAGTAAACTCCGGTTATTTGAGGATATCACACGCACAATCCAAAAGAGTGGTAACTTTACCGGATAATTATATATTCAAAAAAGGAGAAGGATGTATTCTGGAAGATGGGGATGATTTGACTATTATCTCTTATGGACCGGTTATCCTCGGTGAATTATTGCTTGTATCTGAATATTTAAAAGAGAAGGATATACATGCGAGGATTATCAATTTACCCTGGTTGAATTTTATCTCCCGGGAATGGTTTACCCGCAATGTATTTCCGGATAAACCGCTTTTTTGTGTGGAAAATCATTATTATCTGGGCGGACAAGCTGATTGTATTTTAAGATTGCTAGCTGATAATTATAATGCCTATGATCTTGAACATTTTCATTCCATCGGGATTCATGGTTTTGGACAATCCGGAGATGATGAAGAAATTCTTGAATTGTACGGGTTGTCAGCCGGTAGAATTTTTAAATATATATGTCAATGTTTGGAGATTTCAATATGAAAAAAATTGTTATTTCAAGTTATGGCGATATATCGGTTTTAAAATATATAGAGTTTACTATGGATAAACTGAATGATGATGAAGTTCTCATCGAAAATAAGGCAATAGGTGTGAACTTTATTGACATCTATCATCGAAAGGGTATATATAAACCGGATTTGCCTTTTACCCCCGGGATTGAGGGTGCCGGAATAATTATCGATGCAGGCAAAAAACTATCTTCGGACTATATAGGCAAAAGAGTATGTTACGTAAATACTCCGGGAGCATATTCGTCTCATATAAAAATGAAAACGAAGAACCTTATTATAATACCCGATGGAATCACTTTTAAGAATGCTGCTTCCCTTATATTACAAGGTATGACGGCTCATTATCTTATCAATGATACCTGTCGATTAAAGGAAAACGATACTATTTTACTTCATGCTGCAGGCGGCGGGGTCGGATTAATTCTTTTACAACTTTCCAAATTAAAAAAGTTAAATGTAATTGGAACAACTTCATCTGCAAACAAAGAAGATATCCTGAAGCAGCAGGGCTGTGATCATGTCATCCGGTATGACCGTCAGGATTTTCTTTCAGAGACAGTGCGAATTACAAAACAAGCAGGTGTTGATGTTGTCTTTGATTCTGTTGGTGCAACTACTTTCTTTAAAAGCTTGAAGTGTCTGAAGCCGAAAGGATTGCTGGTTTCATTCGGACAGTCCGCCGGGAAAATCCCTCCCTTTGATATTCTGGAACTCAGCAAAAATGGTTCTCTGTTTATCACGCGGCCGACACTTGATGATTATATCCGAACCAGTGAAGAATTGACAAAACGATCAAATGATATATTTTCTCTTTTCCTGAGTCATGGTCTATCCAGGATATCATGTAATGAATACAGTCTGCAAGAAGCTGGATTGGCTCATAAAAAATTGGAGAGCCGACAGAATATCGGTAAAATAGTTTTAATCCCATAACATGCAAATTCAAATTAAAGGAGGAATTGTAATGCATACAATTATAAACAAAGAATTTGACAGGCCGGATCCTGCAATTATTAAACGGTACAGAAATCTTGTTAAGAATTTTTTTAGTCCTGCCTGTCTCGTCTGTGATGCGCAAAAACGAAGTAATGCACTAAATCATGGCTTCAGACCGGTCGGAGAACACAAGGCTGTAGGTGTGGCATTAACAATAAAATTTGATATAAGTGATCTTGTTGATCCCATGCCTGTATTACGTTTTGCACAGGAAGGAGACTTTATAGTGATTGCTGCCAATGAAGATATGGATACGGCAATGTGGGGTGGTATGACTTCAAATCTTGCAAAGAAAATGAAGCTCGCCGGTGTTTTAGTCGATGGATCTACCCGGGATATAGACGAAATAAAGGACCTGGATTTTCCGGTATGGGTAAAAAGCAGTGTGCCTCGACCCTCACCCACTGCGATTCATGGCAGGTTTGAACCAATCCAGGTGAATGTTCCTGTTGTCGTCGGTAAAGTGTCGATTAGTCCCGGTGACATTATCGTTGCGGATGAAAGCGGAGTAACCGTTGTTCCGAAGAGTGACATACTTGCAGTTATTGAAGCAGCAGAAAAACAGGCACAGAAAGAGTTGGACATAAGAAACAGAATTTTGTCTGGTTCCTCTATTCAGCAAATCCTGGATGAATTCGGACATATTTAATATCAGCAGTAATATATTGTTTTCACTCGGGAATTCTAAATTATATTCTTTAACAGACAGAGTCGCTTAGTCGTAATACTTAGAGGGAGGATAGATGGCTACTTATCATATTGAATCTGAATTGATCGAGCTAATAAAGAAGAATATCGATAGTCAGGTGATAAAAACTCATGATTGGGTAGATGGTTTTAGCACCTATATGGACTCGATTAAATTCATGATGTTGATACCGAAAATCGAAGAAAGGTTTGACATTGAAATCGAGGATATTGACCTTGATTTTTTACAGATTTCTAATTTTCATAAACTGGTTGATATAATTAAAAAATATCTGGAACGGAAAGACTGATTTTATAAATTTACAGGATGTATTGTGAGAGGCATATGTGGGAACGTAGTAAGCCGGTAGGAGAAAGGATATGGGAAAAGATATTGCAATAATAGGAATCGCTTTCAGACTTCCCTTGGCAAATACAATGGAAGAATACTGGAATATATTAATAAGCAAAATTGATTGTGTCCGCAATATTCCCCCAAGGAGAAAAAACGACATCGATGAATACCGGAGAGCAAAGCAGTTCGGTGAATTGGAATATGGAGAGAAAGGATATCTGGAAGAAATTGACAAATTTGATTATAATTTTTTTAAAATGTCATCAAAAGAATCCAGGTTGATGAGTCCGTTCCATCGATTGTTCCTGGAAACTGTGTGGAATACGTTCGAAGATGCAGGATATACGAAAGAAATGATTTATGGTTCGAATACGGGTATTTTTCTGGGATCCGGAGATAGAAATGATTATTTAAATTTAATCGATCATTTCGAATCACCATTTTTCGGCTTGTCAATTCCGGGCAATTCACCTCCCATTTCAAGCAGCAGAGTATCATATTTATTTAACCTGAAAGGTCCGAATTTATTTATCAATACAACCTGTTCATCGTCTTTAGTTGCAGTACACCAGGCTTGCCAGGCTCTTAATAATGGAGAATGTGAATTTGCCATAGCAGGAGGAATCTATTTAAATTTTTTCAATACGAAAACAAAATGGAGATTGGGAATCGAGTCCGCATCCGAGAGATCCCTGGTTTTCGATGATGATGCAGACGGAATTGGGGAAGGGGAAGGTGTAGCGGCTATTCTGTTAAAGTCGCTTGAGAGTGCAATTATTGAAAAGGATAATATTCATGCGGTTATAAAAGGTAGTGCTGTCAATAACGATGGATATACCGAAGCATTGACAGTACCTAACCCGGAAGCACAGGCAGATGTTATAAAACTCGCATTGGACAATGCCGGTATTGATCCGGAAAGAGTTCGGTATATAGAAGCGCATGGAACCGGTACAAAGCTCGGAGATCCTCTGGAGGTTAAAGGGTTAAAAAAAGCATTCACCACTTATACAGATAAAAAGAATTTTTGCGCTTTGGGTTCAGTGAAGGCTAATATAGGTCATTTAAATCATGCAGCCGGGTTAGCTGGACTGATAAAAATTATATTGATCTTAAAGTATAAAAAAATTCCCCCGCAATTACATTATACCAGGCCGAATAAAGAAATAGGGCTGACCGATTCTCCTTTTTACATAACTCGTACAGAATTGAATATTCCGGATGAAGGTTTTCCAATATGTTGTGGTGTCAGTTCCTTCGGATTAAACGGGACCAACTGTCATGTTGTACTCGAAGAAGCCCCGGCTAAAATTGAGACAGAGAGAAATTCGTTTAAATATAAAATTTTAACCGGTTCTGCAGAAAACAGGGAATCGCTGTTAAAATTACTGGAATCCTATATTACCTATTTAACAAAAATTAATGACGGGGAATTTTTTCATGCATGCTATACCTCAAATATCGGACGGGATCATTATAAGCACAGATTTTTAATCATTTGCACAGATAAATACGACTGCATAAACGGAATGCAAGCCTTTATAAATGAAGAGAAGTCCTGCGGTACATATAACCGAAAAGTTTTTTTTAGCCCCCCTGGTGGTGTTCGGGACGATTGTGATAAAACGCCGGATAATCTCCCTGCAATGCCGAATTTGGATGGTGAAAATGTATTTAGTGATCTGAAATTCCTGCAGAACATAGCTGCAGCGTATGTCGGAGGTGTGAAAATAGACTGGGCTAAATTGTACAATTATACTAAACATTACTTAATTAGTATTCCGGGTTATCCGTATAACAGAAAACGATGCTGGCTTAAAATAAAACCGAATAAAAAAAACAGTGTAATTAACCTTTCGGAAGATGAAAGAAAAACAAATCATCCGGGGAATAATCAGGATAATGATACCGAAGAATCGTTAATACAGATATTTAAATATTTTACTGAAAACAGTGATATTGACCCTGATGCCGACTTTATAAGCGAAGGAATTGTTGATTCCATTGTTGCCATAAATCTGATTATGGAGATCCGCAAACGATTGAATGTTGATGTAAATGTCACTGATTTGTTTATTAATCATACACTTAAGGATTTAACCACATTTATCACTAATACCAGACGGAAGACTCATTATTCAATTCCACAGGCAGATAAAAAAGAATTATATGATGTTTCTTCTGCGCAAAAAAGACTTTTTATATTAAACCGGTTTAAAAGTATCGGTGTCAGTTATAATATGCCCTTTGCTACGACGATATACGGCCATGTGGATGAAAATAAACTTCGGAATGCTTTGACGGCACTAATACATCGCCAGGAATCCCTTAGAACCACATTTTTGTTAACCGAGGACAAAAAAGTAGTTCAGAAAATTCATACTGTCACCGAAATTAATCCGGAATTTGTAGTCGTGAATACAGATTCCGATTATATAAATAATAGTGAAATTGACAAAATAATATATTCTTTTATCAAACCATTTAATCTCTGTGATCCGCCGTTATTCAGGATATTACTGATACGGATAGCCCATGACATACAAATTTTATTATGTGATACACATCATATAATCATGGATGGTACTTCGGTCGGTATTTTTCGAAATACGCTTTTTTCGTTATACAGTAATGAGAACCTACTTCCCCTGGAAATACAGTACAAAGATTTTTCAGAATGGCAAAATACATTATCAGAGAAAAATAAAATCAAAGAGCAGGAAAATTACTGGAAAAATATTTTCCCACATGATGAAAATATACCTGTGCTTAACCTGCCGTATGATTATAAAAGACCTCAATACCAGAGTTTTGCCGGGGATGAAATACATTTTGAAATTAGTGAGGAGTTTACGGATAAAGTTAAATCCTTTATCCAAAAGAGGGGAATCACACTATTTCATTTTCTCATCACTGTCTATTATATTTTATTGCACAAATACAGCAGGCAGAAGGATATTATAATCGGTGTCTCCAATTCCGGGAGAAATCATGCAGATGTTAAAAATATTATCGGGATGTTCGTTAATACTCTTCCTTTACGAAGCAGGATTGATGAGGAAAAATCCTTTTTGTATTATTTAAATGAGGTTAAAAGTATATCTTTAAAGGCATTTGATAATCAAGATTTTCAGTTTGAGGAATTAATCGAGAGTCTTGAACTTGATAGAGATATAAGCAGAAATCCTCTTTTTGATGTTATGTTTACTGTGTGGAATTTCAACAGAAAGATAATAGATAAAGAAGATTTGAAATTCACACCATATATATTTAAAAACAAGTTTGCTAAATTTGATCTGAGTTTATTTGTTTATGAGGATGAAGCCAAAGTAAAATTCCGGTTAGAATACTGTATTAAATTGTTTAAAAAAAATACGGTTCGGAGGTTTTCGGAAAGCTACCTTAAAATTTTATCTTCTGTCCTGGATCACCCGGATTTAAAATTAGTCGATATTCCGTGGCTTCCTGTAACGGAATCCGGTGAAACAATGTGTAAGGTTACATATGATTATGAGAAGTTAGTCGAGAGTGCAAAGCCTATTGAAGATGTGCTTAATCAAAATAAATATATAACAAACAGTACGGTCTTGATAAAAGAAAAACATGTAGAAGATTACAGTATAATAGCATATATCGTGTTAGATGAAAAATCTTTTTTTTCCGAAAGATATATGGAGATAGAAGAAGTAGAAGAAAAAAAGATCACCCAATGGAGTTCTGTTTATGATTCGTTCTATAA
>JAFGRV010000466.1 GCA_016934975.1 Spirochaetales bacterium
GTTGGCCTTAAAAGCTGTTAAATCCGTATTTTTCACAATAACTACGGAATTTATTACAGTAGAACAGACAATAACTCAATCCGGTCTATCAAGTTCTTCTCCCGATTCACCGGAAAGAACTATTACTTCATTCAATGTAAATATACTAGCTTTTTTTTAAAATGGCATTAAAATGCCATAAAATATATTTTTAAGATATATGACCTATGATATGCCTAGGACAATTCAACATTATTTATCAATAAAATTTGTTATGCTTAGAAAAATGCAATCATTATTGTTTTTTCTACGATTGAGTGAATCGTTCATCCATAAGACACACAAATATAAATTGCTCTTTGGATTATAGTTGACTCGGTAAGTACGGTTTGATTCATTGACACAGGCCTATACATCAATCCTTTTGGCAGGGGCGAAGAGTGGGAAAGACCGGTTTCCGTAGAACTGATAACGCCGGATACAAATTCAACAAAAAAAATTTCCCGATAAATGCCGGTTTACGGATTCGTGGTGCATATAGTCGTAACGAAGAAAATCCCAAACATTCTTTCCGTCTTTATTTTAAAGGCATATATGGAGACAGTAATTTAAAATTCCCACTATTTGGAAAAGAAGGCGTCGCGACGTTTGACAAAATCGATCTTCGTACAAGCCAGAATTATGCCTGGGCAAAAAGAGATCGATTATTTATTACAAGTCTATATCCCACAGCGAAGAGATATTGTGATAAAGCAATTAAAAAAAAAATTGTATCCGGATATCGAGCAGCCTTAATTCTTTATAGGTAATAGAGAAATGAATGAAGTAAAGCATGAATTAGCTCACAATGAATTAATACGAATAACGAATCCAAATGCCCGTGGCACCATCTTTTATACTCTGGATGGCAGGGATCCGAGGGATTCAGGCGGTACTGCGGCAGCCACCGCACATAGCCGGGTTCAGGACAACACTGATATAAAGGTTAAATTTACAGCCACACAGGTAGTAAAAGCCCGTGTCAAATATAATGATGAGTGGAGTGCATTACAGGAAGCAACCTTTGTTATCAAAGATGAAAATTTTTCCGGTTTATGTATTTCGGAGATACATTATTATCCGGAAGATTCAGAGACTATCGACGGCAATGAATATGAATTTATAGAATTATTTAATCCGGGAAGTAACTCCCGGACAGTCTATCTCCGGATGCATCAACAATCAGGAAGATAAAATAAAATTCTGATTGAATTCGATTCTTTTTCAGGATATAATTCCGGAAAAAGTGATTGAATTAGAAAAAAATCTGTGTATCATAAATAATCCGGATTATAAGTTTCATTATCACTGGTCTTAAATAAAAGGAGGATTTATTATGTATAAATTCATGAAGGCGATCCTGCCTGTTTTCCTTATATCGGTAATGGCGTTATGTGTGGCCTTTTCCTGTATTTCAACGAGTCAGGCACCTGACGTAACAACGGCACCGGAAGCAACATCAACCCCAAAAGCAACACCGGTCCCTAAAACAACCTTGATCCCGAAAGCTACACCGGCCCCGGATGCAGCACCGGCTACGGACGCAATAGTATATATCAGCGGCGAGGGTCTTGAATTTGCCGGGGTCCCCGCCTACCCGGCAAAGCCGGAGGAAATCGATTTCGAGGTCTTCCCCGATGAGCCCAAACAAAGGTTGGCGGGTTTCGGAGGCGGTTTAAACGAAAAAGGCTGGGTGGCACTTAAGGTTCTCGGTGAAGCGGAAAAGCAAAAAGTTATGGAATCCGTCTTTAAACCCGGAACAGGGTTGTCACTCAACTTCGGCCGTATCCCCATCGGATCAAGCGATTACGCCTTGTCGCGGTACAGTGAAAACGAGACGCCGGGAGATCTGGAGATGAAGCACTTCTCCATAGAGCGGGACCATCAATACCTCATCCCATATGCCAGGGCAGGTCAGGCCCTTAATTCCGGACTACGCTTCTGGGCATCGGCATGGTCTCCTCCTCCCTGGATGAAAGATAATCAGTCCTTTGACTCGGGAAATATGCTCGATGATCCTGAGATTTACGAAGCCTATGCTTTATATCTCGCCATGTTTGTTGAAGCCTACCGCAGCGAGGGTATTCCCATCGAGGTGGTGGCGGTGCAGAACGAACCATATATCCTTACCAACTACCCGTCATGCCAGTGGAAGCCGAAACAATATCTCAGTTTCGTACGGGATCATCTGGGACCCACCCTGGCGGAACGGAAAAGCGGAGCCGGTATCATGCTGGGTACTTTCAACCAATCAAACAATGCGGCCCACGCATCCATGGTGCTGGCCGACGAGATTGCCCGTCCGTATATCACCGTACTCGGTCTTCAGTGGGACGGTCTTCCCATCGCTAAAGTTGCCTGGAAATATGTTCCCGATCTCCCTGTCTGGCAGACGGAAACAGACTGCGGCAACCACCATTGGAAACCCGGATTTAACCCGGACCGCCCGCAGAACGACTTTGCCTATGCCCTCTACACCTGGCGAAATATACAGCGTTATCTGGCCGGGGGAGCCGAAGTCTATAGCCTGTGGAACATCATTCTGGATGAAACCGGCAAAAGCATTGATTCCAAACGGCCATGGCCTCAGAATTCGGCGATCGTCGTGAATCAGGAGACCGGCGATGTCACCTATACACCGATGTTCTACGCCTTCGCCCACTACAGCCGTGAGACCGGGGCCGGCTCCCGGGTACTCTCAGGTTCGGGTTTCCGCGACGCACTGGCCCTGAAACGGCCGGACGGAAAAATCGCCGTCCAGCTGGCGAATGAAAGCCAAATCGAACAGGTGATCCGGGTCAAGCTGAATGATCGTGCCTGGGATGTCATCCTGCCGGGGAGTTCCTTTGCCACATTGATAATCGAACCATGAACTCATCGTTTGCCGTGTGATGAATAATCTCATCTCCTCTCACTTTCGGGAGGAGATGAATGATCAATTTTTTATTAAAAAATCTTGCATCGAATTATAACTTTAGTTATCATTTCATTAGAAAAATTTAAAAGGAGTGAAAACATGAAAGGTAAAATCAAATATATCCTTATTTTTCCGGCGCTTTTGCTGTTAGGTATGAGTTTATATGAGTGTACTCAACAAAAGGATGGAGAAATTCTTGCCACGTTGCCGATGGATACGAAAGAAGCATATTTCGACAATCATGTCTTTAGTCCTGACGGGAAGAGCGTTGCATATATTCGTAGAAAAGGTGACAAAGTAGCAGTGGTTGTGAATCATTCGGAAGGTCATGAGTTTGATGAGGTCGGCTCTCCCCACTTTAATCCTTATAGCAATATCATCGCATACAAAGCGAAAGAAGGTGATAAATGGGCTATGATTACCGGAAATAAAAAATCTAAAGAGTATGATGAGATTGATTACCCCCGCTTCAATTCCGATGGCAAAGGGATTGCATATTGCGCAAAAGAAGACGATATGGAGTTTGTCGTTATTGATGATAAAGAGGGTGAAAAATTTGAAAAAGTCGAGGCTTTTCAGTACAGTCCCGATGGCAAAAGGTTCGCATATCGTGTCAATCTGGAAAAAGAGAAAAAATCCTTTATCATTGTTGACGGCGAAAAGGGTGAAAAATTCGATTGGGTGAATGATCCTGTCTTTAGTCCGGATAGTGTGAGCATTGCTTATACTGCAAAGGAAAACGATCTGTGGTGTATGATTTTTGACGGTAAAAAGAGTGAAAAATATGAAGCGATCGGGGTGCCTGTCTTTAGTCCCGATGGTAAAAATTTTATCTATGCTGCATATGAAGACCATAAGTCATTTATAGTTGTTGATGGCAAAAAAGGTGAAAAATATACCGGGGTAAAGGATCCGCTTTTCAGCCCTGATGGCAAAAGATTTGCTCACCCTGCAAGAGACGGTGATATGTGGGGTATGGTTGTTGATGGCAAAAAGAGTGAAAACTATGATGAGGTCAGTAGTCCCTGCTTCAGTCCCGATAGTAAAAGATTCGGGTATTGGGCAAAGGAAGGGGATAAGATGTTCACGGTCATTGATGACATAAAAAGTGAAAAATATGATGAGGTGAGTATTCCTTACTTTAGTCCCGATAGTAAGAAGGTCGCTTATGGAGTTAAGGAAGACAATAAATGGTTTATAATTGTTGACGGAGAAAAATACGGTGCCCTTGATGGAATTTTACCAAAGGAAATTCCGGTATATAAATTTCGTACAAGATTTGGTGGACCTGGTTTAAAAGTTACCAGAGACAATACCATTGTTTTCAGTACAACCTTGGATAAAATAGTTTACATATGTCTTAAAGGCAAAGAATATTTTATTGGTGTTGATGGCGAAATCAGAGAAGGATTTGATTTCATAGGCGGGGCGGTTGTGGATAATGGACTTGGGATCTCCTTACCCATATCTGTCTCGGAAGGAAACTTAATGGTCTCTGACACGGAATCCTTTGGTATCAGTCTCTACTCTTTTGAAGGCAACTACAGAGGGACACCATATCTTCACATCAGTCCCGACGGGAAAAAGGTTTCCTTTGGTGCAAGGAAAGGAAGAGAGTTGTGGTGGAAGGTAATAGATATTGAATAGGAATCGGGTTATTCAAACGATACGGCCGGGAGAATCCCTCTTATCCGGGACTTTCCGGGTAAAATAAGAAATAATCGAAGGGATCGGCAGAACCCGGATCGCTTTATCGATATGTATGTATAAAAAAAGCATTCTCTCATACACTCTTTTAAATATAAGGGTGTATGAAGAGAATGCTTTCATTTTATCACTGCTGAAAACAGCAGAACATTACTTAGCAAAAACCAATTATCAAATCAACATAATACTGTGCGATCAAAAGGGCATCAATAATGTCAATAACTCCGTCACAATTGGTGTCCGCATTACCCGGAATGAAATTATCAGGATTAAGATCCACATAGTACTGTGCAGTAAGCAGGGCGTCGATAATATCGACAACACCGTCTCCGTTTGTATCTCCTAGGGAGATATCAGAAACATCAACGCTGCCGCTCCTGCCACATGCATTACCTATTGTGTTTGTCGCTCCATCCACAAGTTGATCGACACTTATTCCGAGGTTGGATGTTCCTATTGCTATTGCATTAAAGGTGATAATGAGGACCTGGAGATTTGAACCGGGACCTGTTCCGGAGGAATCAAATCCGGAGGCTACTATTTCACCGGGATTAGTAGTATTTGCAGCAGCGAGGAAACCATCGGCTCCTTCTTCTATGTCCACAAAACCCAAGATACTGGCATTATACGTAACAGTGATACCGTATGCAGCAAGTTCCTGGCTTCCGGAATTCACGGCAACACTTATCGAGAATGTGGAGTTCACACCTTGAGTCGAATTTTCGGGATCAAAGAAAACATTACAGTTTCCGGGAGGAACTGTCGGTCCGGTTGTCGGTGCGGTTGTTGGTGCTGTGGTTGGTGCTGTTGTTGGCGCTGTGGTCGGACCTGATCCTGGTTTAATGCTGATACCATTGATCTTCGGATTTTCGGTTACCGCTGTAAACTGGATGACGATCTGTCCGCTTGAGTTGGCCGTAGTGGTGAACTCCCGGGCGATAGCTCTGTCCTGGCCTCCTGCAGCCGAGTAGATATCAAAGTTGGAAAGTGCCGCGGTGCCGTTGATAGACACGTTGAAAGACCGGCTCCCCGCGGATGTCAGGTAGGTCTCGGCAAAGTACAGGGTCACAATATACGAGGTTCCCGAAGTAAAGCCGGGGATCGTGTAGCTCATGGCTCCGTAGCGTTCATTATTAAAAAGTTCTGCCGGTGGTGTCTCGGTGGTGATTTGGGATACATTGACAGTGTTCGTGTTATTATAAGTTTCCCCACCAGAGAAGTATTCGTCGGCCTGGAAGACCCCAACTTCGGAAGAACTCCCGCATGCAATTGAAATGGTGCCGGGGATTCGCGTGGGAGTCGGAGTTCCCGGATCTGTTGGAACAGGCGTGGGATCAGGGGTTGTAGTAGAACCCGTGCCGACTGTGGCGCTGGCGGACCCGCTGCTGCCGCCCCATCCTTCTATAGCGACTACCTGGTAGTTCTGACTACCAACACCCATTCCCAGACTTCTCCATCCGGCACAGTGTTGTCCGAAATTTACACTTCCACCACTGCCGCCACCACAAAAATACTGCTCGAAAGTTGTATCACCCACAATGGAAGGCATATTTACACGGGTGTTTGTATATAATGTGTAGGTTCTCCCGTCTGCTTGATATGTTCCTCTGTTATTACCCCCGGTTCTCGGGATGTAATATTCTACCAGGGGGTTAGTCGTCCACCCATAAAGACCGACATATTGGGCATTTCCATTGTTACTGGTCCAGGTGATAGTTCTACTCTCCGAACCGGTACTCCAACCTTTACCGCAAACAAAATTCCCGGTATTACTCCAATTAACACTGAACTGCCCGTTGGAACCCATAGTCATGGTTACTGATCCCTGATTATCTTTCCAGAATGTATACCAATAACCATCATTGGCGGTTCCGGTTGAATTTGAAGAAATCGTCTGGGCAGTTGCCGTAAATACGGTAAAACACATTATAATTGCCAAAACGAACATAATTTTAAATTTCATTTTATACTCCTTTTAGTCTTTCTATATTTTATAAATTTTATTAAACATGTAATAACAATAGTTTTTAACTTCTTCACCTCCTTTTTTTATAATAATGAGTAAGCGTAAAACCTTCCACTCTATCAACAATAGCTATGAAAAGGTTCCGGATTTTTAAAATGAACGTACGCCTGTAATCGTATCCAATCACCAACGGATAATATGCTTTTTTGTCACCAGGTTTACACCTATATATTAATAATCAAAAAATGCAAAAAAAATCATTAGGGTAAATAAATTATTCTAGTATAGGTCAAGTGTACTAGGACGTATCACTGAAAGTTAAATAATGAAAATACCCGGCACTATCAATGTGACGCATCGATAGTCTCATGATTTTTTCACATTGTAAACCTATATTAATTGCCGGAGTAATAAAATGAATCTGTAGTTTCTTAATTCCGAATATATTCATATTTCTAAAAAAATGATCGTCAAGAAAGCAGCTGTCCGAAATCAATTCGGACAGCTGCCAATTCATTTACGAAATATCAAATACAATTACCTGATCTCAAAGTGACTCCAACCATAGGAACCAGAATACTGAATATAGTATAATCCATTAATTTTTGCAGGTAAACTGGATGCGCTGGCCCATCTGTTGGTAAAATTAACACCATTAACAGTAAGAGATGAGAGATTCCATGAATTAATATAGTTAAGTGATGAAACCGACCAGCAGAATGATCCCGAGCCATTCTGTGTAAATGGTGCGGAGACTGCCGTTGCCGGGCTGCATGTTGAGCCGCTGCTGCTTGGAGGATTCGTTGCTGACGGAGGATTCGTTACTGACGGAGGATTCGTTACTGATGGTACGGGGGTTGCACTGCTTGAACTGGCGAATTCAATATATCCGTTACAATGCATCCATTCGCTGTTTGAACCGCCGCATGAACCATTCTGGTACACCGCAGTATTGGTTGCCTGGTTTTCTGCCTGCAGTATGGAACCATTTATGTTTGCATAATCGACCTGGACATCATAATCCGAGCCATTGTCATTGGTAAAATATACCCGGATTGTTCCCGAACCACTGGCGTTGCAGTCCTGGTAGCTGGTGCTTAAAGTAAAAGTTCCGACAACGTTGTTATTTGCCCTGATTTCGATTTGTTCACCACCGACCGCGCCGCGTGCACGAACAGTGATGTTTCCACCGGTGCTTGGAGGATTTGTTACGGAAGGAGGATTTGTTGATGAAGGAGGATTTGTCGGTGCCGGAGTTGTTGTACTGCTGCCTGTTCCGACTGTCGCACTGGCGCTACCACTGCTACCGCCCCATCCCTCTATAGCGACTACCTGGTAGTTCTGACTACCAACACCCATTCCAAGAGCTCTCCACCCATTACAGTGTTGACCAAAGTTTACATTTCCGCCGCTGCCGCCGCCGCAAAAGTACTGCTGGAAAGTTGTATCGCCCACAATAGAAGGCATGTTTACACGGGTGTTTGTATATAAAGTGTAAGTAGTACCATCGGCTTGATACGTACCTCGGTTCGTACCACCACTTCGCGGAATGTAATATTCTACCAGAGGGTTTGTCGTCCACCCATAGAGACCGACATATTGAGCGTTTCCATTGTTGCTGGACCAGGTTATAGTCCGGTTCTCCGATCCGGTACTCCATCCTTTACCGCAAACAAAATTCCCCGTATTACTCCAATTAACACTAAACTGGCCGTTGGAACCCATAGTCATGGTTACTGATCCCTGATTATCTTTCCAGAA
>JAFGRV010000467.1 GCA_016934975.1 Spirochaetales bacterium
CTATTATTCCGGATATTCTTGTTAAAAAACAAGAATATCCGGAATAATAGCATAATAAGCTTTATACCCGATGTAGGATTTCATTATCTTAATTAATTGACATCGGATTATATTTGTTTTACACTAGGTGACATTATGGCAAATTTTTATTAAAAAGGAGATATTTGATATGAAAATGCATGTAATAATTATTTTCCTTTTAACCATCGTCTTTATTCTTTTTTTCAATGCCTGTGGGAGCAGCAAAAATCAGCCGCCCGGATCAGGGGCTATGGATAAGAGTGATACGGTTTTTTCGGATTATATAAAACAGGTGAAGCCGATTATTGTCCAAAGATGTGATAACTGCCATAGCGGCCGTTCGGATAAATATTCATCACTCAAAAATGATTCCTATACAGAGAAGGTGAAAAACATCATTTCTTCCGATAAAATGCCGAAGGATGGTCCTCTTTCTGCGGAAAATAAAAAGATTGTTCTTGATTGGCTTGATTCGATTTTAGGTTCTTCCGGGATGTAACCTCATGGGTTTACCGGTCTTATTATCGTAACAACCTCAATTAATCGCACAGTTTTTTCCGGATTTCTTCTATCCGGCTTCTGTTCACCCCAAGATCACCCTGCCCGACACGGGAAGCTGACCGTACGTGAATGACTTTGTTTGCTTCATCAATAAAAAACTCTACATCATCCACAAATCCGAAAAGAGGGATGGTATAGGTATAGTAAATATATGGCCCCACATCTTTTATAAGTGTTGTCCCTCCCATCTTTGTTATGACAGCATGAAGTTTCTCGCGGCTTTTAACCAGATTATCCACAAAACAAAGAGGTGTAATATAATGCACTGAATCATTTTTGTCTAGCTGGGAGGAGACACAGTTGGGGGATTTTGGGCAGGGGGCAAAGGAGCCTTTTGAAAGACCGAGATTTTGAGGGGGGTCGCCAACACAACCTGTGATAATAATCAGGAGTGTGGAAAAAAATATTATTGTTTTCATATTTTCATTATACAAAGTTATGAATGAGAGTGCAAATACTTTCTCCGGAGAAAAGTGAAGGTTTTATGAATAAAATCTTTATAACGAGGTATCATATTATTGCGATTTTAGAGTTGATTCGGCAGGGAAAGTCATGGGACTTGCACCGTATGGAACGCCGGATATGGTGATGCCATTATCCTATGATCCGGAAAGCCTTTGAAAACGTTGGGAAATTTTTTAAAAAAAGGCACCGGTTTTTCCGGTGCCTTGTATCATCGTGCAAAATTCTTATATTATGAAGCATTACAGCCGGGAAGTTCCGGTAACAATCCCACATAATATTGAGCGATTAAAAGTGCATCTACAATATCGATTGTTCCCGAAAGATCCACATCCGCCTCGTCTTCGAGAAAATTATCGGGATCAAGACCCACATAGTATTGCGCTATAAGTAAGGCATCCACAATGTCTGTTGCCCCGTCTCCGTTGACGTCACCCGAAGGACTCGTGCATAATACGGTGACTGTACCGTCAATGGCATTCGGATTCCCTATTATTTCAGCGGCTGAATCGTGGAGGGACTCAATTTCCAGATCAAGGGTGGTTGTTCCGGTTCCGGTTGCTGTAAAATAAACAGTTAGAATATGCAGATCTTCTCCCGGTCCGGTACCGGAGGTATCAAATCCCTTTATCCTTACAATTCCGGGAACCGGTCCCGCAGCCTGGGCTGTGAGAAAACCATCCGGTCCCGGCAGGACCCCATCGGTTCCTATTTCTGTCCGTGCGAGTATCACGGCAGGATCAAAGTAAATCTCAAACCCGTACGCCGCGAACAACTGGTCTCCCGAATTCAAATGTATTTCCACTGTAAAGTTTTCACCTGCGTCCACCGTTGTGTTTTCCGGTACGAACCAGACATCTCCCGCTCCCGGCAAAATTACGGGTGTCGGCTCCGGCGTGGGAGTGGAATTATCAATACTTACCGGGACTTCGGCTCTTGTGTGTTTGCCGGCACTGTCAAAAGCCGTGACATAAAGAATTGCGTCGCCGTCCGGGAGTTGTGTCGTATCAACCTCCCACAAATAGGAACCATGACACATCGTGGAAGTCACGTCATTATATAAAATATCTCCTAAGGAATAGGATACCCAGACAACTTCCACACAACAATCGGAAATCCCCATTGACGTAAAATTCTGGGCCGTATAATCATTTGTTAATCCGGCGTAGGTATATTCCGGGGGAGTAAAAGCAAGGACACATACTGCCCCCTGGGTTTCTGTTTTTATTGTCTCGACTCCCGAGAGTACTGCGTTCGGAGAGGGCTCCTGAACCGAAACCATGGGTGCAGGGGGATCATAGTGGGGAGTGACAATATAATTTCCTCCCGGAGTTAATGAAGTGAAACTATAATTTCCTGAACTATCGGGGATGATCTCCTGATGTGCATCACCGGAAAGGACCATGGTTATCCCATCAGCTTGCTCTATTTTTCCGGAAATAGTAAGAAGACCGGGATTATTATTTTCCAGGAGGAATTCCCACGGCAGGTATTCCCTGTAAACATTTGAGTCGGTAACGATAAAAGCGTTATTGCTCATGGACGATGATACCCCGTTAAGCTGAGACCAATCCACGGTGACGGTAAATACCGCTTCTTCGATTGTTCCGAGAGTAATTTCTCCGGGTGTTATGCTGATGGCGGAATCCGTGAGAAACTCATGGGTTTGAAGTGTACAGGGGGCGCCGTAATTTCTGACAGCGATGGTAATGGTATTCCCGGGATATGACACTTTGTCTGATGTGAGATAGGTCCGCACAACAGGTACAGACTCCGGTGCTGTTGTCGGTAAGGGTTGAATCGTCGGAATTGGTGCAAACGTTTCAACCACACTAAACTCCTCACTAAAAATTTCCGTTCCGCCGGATACCACCTTAAATGTATAGGTTCCTAAATCGAGTTCCCCGAGATTGTAGAGATATGAGTGATAATTATAGGTACTGATCGTGTTACTCGCTTCCGTGGACCGCAGGAATACGGGGTTGACCGTAAAAACAGTACCATTCCGTGTTACTTCGCCCCAGGTTTGAATTTTATGTGCAATGCTTAAATTCTGGGCCATGGCCGCAGTAAGGAGCATGTAGGTTGTATCTCCTTTTATGACCTTTTCCATGGTGAGGAGCGGATCTGTCTGAACTTGCCATGCCGGATCTATCGGATCGACAGACACGGGTGTATCGACTGTAAAGGAAAACTCATCGATGGTTTTTCCCCATTCGCGGAATTCTATTGAATACGTCTCCCCCTCTGTGAGCCGGCCAAAATCGTAGGTATGATACATTTCGGTATTCCAGAAGGCAGCGGCACCATCCCATTCAATAATCTGAGCATCTAAAATAATAGAATTCTCCCTGATATCCGGGACTCCCCAATCAACCACACGGTAGCCGGTATGATGATAGGATAAATCCACCACGGCCTGGACCGTGTTCCCGAACACTACCTCGATATCCGGGGGTGCCAGGTTTACAAAATTGTACCAGGCCGCGTCCGTTTTCGGTGCGGGAGTCGCTGTTGCGGAGAGGAGGCGGATGGGTGTATTTTCGGGAACAGGGGTTGCGTATGATTCTTTATATAAATTTACCGTGACAGGTTCCATACTATAAATAGAAGACGTATAGATAAGAAGTTCATGATATCCCGGGGCTAAAACGTGAAGGAGTTTCGCAGTTTCCGGACTTTCATAAATTACAATTTCCGATGAGTTCCAGGTATTAATGAGATTGAAATTGGAATAATTATAAAGGCTGGCAGTAATATCCGAATCAGGGATAAGTTCCCCGGTCTCAAAATCCGTGAAGGAGACATGGAGGGGAGGTAAGGTCGGACCGGAGGTTCCGAGGGGTGTTGGTAATGGTGTGGGAAGAATGATTTCATCCTCATACCGTGCATATTTCAGTTTCATATCGAAAACCGGATTTGTTGAATAAATCGTAAAGGATCCCGATTCTATAGGTTCCGACCAGACAGAATTATCACGTTCATAATAAGCGTGGTTACTCCATGTCCAGAGATAATACCCCGAAGTAAAATCTTCTTTAATGTCAACCTTACCTGCTTCCATATCTACCCGGTAAGGCACATCGGAATGAAAGGATAATGGTGTTGTGTCGGTACCGGAAAAATCACCCCAGTAATGAATTGGAATGGGATTATCAGTTCCCTCTGTTATGACATTAAGTGTATATCCCCCGGCAAGAGGTGTAACAGCTGGTGTCATAGTGGGAACCGGAGTTTCCGTGCTCACCGGTGTTTGAGTCGGTTCATCTGTGGGTTCCGGTGTTTCCGGACCGGAAGGTTCCGTCCCCCAGATGAGAATATCGTTTTCATAGAGGGTTATATTTTCCCACTCGGTATAGGCTGTCTTAGTAGGATCAAAGGAATAGTCATTTGTCTGATCATAAACACTCCAGTCTGTTTTAAATATCCGGAGTTGTATATCCCCGGTTTGACCGCCTCCTCTGATACTCCCGGTATTTTGCAAAAAAGTTATTTCCGCGTATCCTGTCTCTATATTCCCGGTTATCTGGGATTTCCCGATGGCTGCGTAATCCACACTCAGCTGCTCACCGGCAGTTCCTTCCTTTGTATAATAATACCGGACTTTTAAGGTTTCCAAATCAATTGCCGTTGACCCTGTATTTATAAGGTTGATGTGAGGTTTTATCTGATTTGTTGAGACGGAAGTATTTGCGCATTTATAACTTACTGTTACCTGGGTAAATGCAAAAGAGGCGCAAAGAATTGATATGACTGCTAAAAGTATCAATTTTTTCATATTTTATCTCCTTTTTTAATTGATTTTCGATCGGGTTTTATCATTACGCAGGCTACGCCCGCAACCCAAATAATTAATTTATTACAAGGTTGCCGTTATGAAAATTTTTGATTTCACGCGAACCTGCGTTTCGCTATTATTCCTGATATTCTTGTAAAAAAACAA
>JAFGRV010000468.1 GCA_016934975.1 Spirochaetales bacterium
CTATTATTCCGCATATTCTTGTTTTTTTACAAGAATATGCGGAATAATAGCGAAACGCAGGTTCACAAGAAATCAAGAATTTTCATAGCGGCAATCTTGTCATAAATTAATTATTTGGGTTGCGGGCGTAGCCTGCGTAATGTATAACAATTCTCGAATTCCCACCCCGGATTGGATCCGGTATTATATTATAGAAGGAATAAAAAATTTAAGTTTGATATGAACTCCATTTGTCATTACACTATAAATAAGTATTCGATTTTTTAAATTGGTGGGAGGTCTTCTATGGCAGAAGAAAGTAAAAAGTATAAAACATCAGAGTATGTGAAAAGGCGCAAAAAATTATCCGGCTTATTTTTTGAGGTTGCTCTTCCCAATGAATATCTTGTTCAGATGGGACAAAAACGTATAAAACCGATACTCGGTGGAAAACGCTTCAAATTTTTCAAGAAATTTTTGCGTGTTCCCGCATCGGTGGAGACCCTTTATTTCAAGACAGATAACGCGAATATGCACTACCAGGGGATCGGGATAGAAGGGTATGCGAGCTGGAGGATTGATCCGTCGAGACCGGAAAAGGCTATGACGACTCTCGATTTTTTTGATGAAGATGATCCCATGGCCCGGACCAATTCGGAACTTCAGACGATCTGTATCGAAGCAGTACGCCATGTCATATCGAATATGAGTATTGATGATGCATTAAAGAAGAAAGATGAAATAGCGGAAAATCTTATCAGCCAGTTAAATGAGGTAGAAAAAAAATGGGGTATTATTTTTGATCAAGTCGGTATTGAGAGTGTGAGGATTATGTCAAGCACCCTGTTTGAGAACCTTCAATCCGAATACAGGGATTCAATACGGCTGAATGTAGAGAAGAAAAGGCTTATCACCGATAGAGAAATCGCGGCAGCAGAGAATTCCACAAGAGAAGAAACCGAATTGGAACGTCTTGAAACAGACAGAAAAATCGAATTGAAAAATGTCGATAACACCACGTTAGTGAAAGATCGTCAACTCGATGAAGATCAGAAATTAGCGCAAAAGGAGCGGACAATCCGGGAAGATAAGTACAGGGACGAAATGAAGTTTAATTCGGAAAAAGCGGAAAAAGACCATGAGTTATCCATCCTGAATAATAATCTGGAAATAAAGCTTCTGGAACTTGAGCAAAAACTCCTTGCTTCGAAAAAGGATACCGAAAGTATAAAGAATGAAATCTCTTTAAAGCAGCTTGAGATCGAAAAAATAAAGCGCCGGATCGAACAGACATTTTCCGAAAGTACCCTGGTGCATACGTTGATACAAAATCTTCCCGAGGTTTATGGGGCTTTGGAGATTGATAATTATTCGGTTCTGGATTCGGGAGGAAACGGAACAATTTCTCCTGTTGCGAAATTGTTAAAAGAAATTGTGTTTTTATTAAAAGACAGTGATATAACCTCGCTATTCGGGAAAGCAAGTGAAGGGAAAGAGGAATAACTCGTCGCATAATTATTTGACTTTCAACAAGGAATCTCATAAAATTCAGGTTCACGTGTAATTGTTTTAACTTGATGAATAAACTGAACTGCCGAGTATGTTTTTGCTGATGGTTACATGAACAACTCCTGGAACTGGAAGAAAGGAATACCTTTGAGTGTAAATAATATTTATCTAATCAGAGACCGCCTCGAAGTGTATGAGAATTATTTTAAACACTTAAGTGGAGAAATTAATTTTTATGCTCTTCCTTTTTCCGAGCTTATATGTGTTGAACCCCGGATTAAGGCTGCCCCTCATGAAGAAAATAATCTTATCATCATACAGAAAGGTTTTTATAATGAGGTAATCAGGAAGTGGGGAAGCAGGCATGAATTTCTTAAGCCCATACGGATTAATTCACCTCATTTCCTTTTTATTGGTACGGATAAAAATATTGAAAATAAGACAATTGAACGATTGTTTGAAGAAGATGATTTTTTTTATCTGCTCTCGGATGTGGAACGAGGTTCAAACACAATTTTCATTAATTATTTCTATTTGCGTTTGATTTTTCAATGCATAGAGAATAGAAAACATGTTCATGACTATATTGTTACCTCATTTCAGAATATAGTTAAATCGACAATTATTGATGAACATAAAAAAGAGCTTGAATCACTTTATAAAGAACTTGAAACAGTTAGCAGAATTGACAGTCTCACCGGGGTATTAAACAGGGAAGCATTATTTGAGGCTATGGATAGAGAACGGCGAAGGGCGATGAAAGACATTAGAAGACTTCATATGCTTAAACAATCGGAAGGTGAGGATGTCATTGCAAATAGTCCGTTAAGTCAAATAATCGATCATTATGGCAGGTTTTCATGCCTTATGATCGATATAGACCATTTCAAGCAGGTAAATGATACCTATGGCCACAGGGTCGGTGATAATGTGTTAAGGGAGTTCGGAAAGCTTTTACGATCCAAGCTTATTTTTGAAGAAAACGATCTGGTAGGGCGGTACGGTGGTGAAGAGTTTGTTGTTTTACTTCCGGAGACATCATATATTCACGCTCGAATACCTTCGGATAGACTCCGGATTGCCACAAAGGAACTTAACTTTAAAACAAAATCAGGGAGTTTTAAAATTACCATCAGCATAGGTGTGTCTGAATTTCATACAAATGACAGAACCTGCGGGGATGTTATAGAACGGGCGGATAAGGCCCTTTATTATGCAAAAGAACATGGACGGGATACTATTAGTATTTTTGAAGAAATAGCTGATTTGCAAGTATAATTACCCAAAGGTAAAAACAGTAGTTTTTACCTTTGGGTTCGGGAGTTTCGATTATTTCTTTATGTAGTTCCGCCATTCGGCGGTGGGAAGAGTGAGAGGAAATAATCGAAACTCCATACCCAGTAAAAGGAAAGTTTTTGTAAAAATAGTAATTTTTACCTTTGGGTTC
>JAFGRV010000469.1 GCA_016934975.1 Spirochaetales bacterium
TATCCCGTCATTTTTATATTTATATTATGAATCCGGGGAAGAATTTCACAGATTTATACAGAAATTCAAGGATTTACATGTCGTCAGCCTTGGAGCAAACATTCAGAACGGGATCAATATTTTAGTTAATCAGGAATCCGGGATGCGCAGCCTGTGTGAACACATTGTTATTCATCACTCGGTAAAAAACATTTTGTATCTGTCCGGACCACAGTCCCATCCCGATTCACTCGCAAGGCTTAAAGTATTTAATAAGGTCCTTGATGAGAATGGTATAAAGCAAAATCCCGAATTGTTACGGTTTGGAAATTTCTCCTCTCTATCTGCAGAGCTGATTGTCAAGGATGTGCTAGACAGGAAAATCAAATTTGACGGGATAATTGCAGCGAATGATGAAATGGCAATCGGTGCATATGGTATGCTGCAAAAACATAATATTATGGTGCCTGAGGATGTCATTATTACCGGTTTTGATGATATTGATGAAATGAAACATTTAATACCTCCTTTTACAACGGTACGACAGCCTCTCTATGAGATGGGCGAACAAGCCGGGGAATTATTATTAAAAAAAATAAATAATGAAAAAATACCAAACGAAATAATCCTGAACTCAGAGTTTGTTAGCAGGGAATCATGCGGCTGCCTGAAGCTTTCACTTGAAAAAAGCAGTAAAGAAGAAATATGTATAAATACGGATAAAGAAATAAATCAATTTTTTGTAAACGAAAAAAAGAATATTATTTTTCGTTTAAAAAATGTATTTCTGTTTGATAATAATTTTAATCAGACTAACGAAGAAGTATTAAATGATTTTTACGAACTGCTTATTAATGATATTTTCAGCGATAGTAACTCCGATTTATTTGTAAAGTATATCAATAATCTCTTAATCCAAAAGACTATTCCGGGACACTTGAATATTAATGATTGGAAAAAGTCCATAGAGATTATGAAAGATTTTATTTTTAAAAATATTAATTCGGATGCTCAAGCGTTATCACGGGCAGAAGAAATCTTTTACAAGATAGATATGATTTTATTAAGATTCACACAGCGAATAGAATCCTACGATAATTTTATTATCGATCGAAATATCTGGGAATTAAATCAGATTATACAAAGTATCCGGTCAGCTTCGAGATACTCTGAATTAAGGGATATTCTTGTCGATAATATGAAAAACATAGGAATAACATTAGTTTATATCTTTTTGCATGAAAAATTTTTTGAGAATTATAAAACTCCGGATTTTAGTATTCCCGACAAAGCCCGGTTGTTCGTAAAATATAAAAAAGACGAACAGGGAAATCCGGAACAGGAATATGTAGAAAACAGCAAACTCATACCTGACGAAGTCTTTTCGATACATAAACAGAAAACCTTAGTTGTCTTTCCTTTGTATTCGAAAATTGTGCATTTCGGTTATATTATTTATGAAATGAGTAATGTGGAAAATTTTTTTTACGAAACCTTAACTGAACAGATTTCTTCCACACTTTATAATATTTATCAGTTGGAAATGAGAAAAGAAGCAGAGGATAACTTGAGGAATGCATTAGTTGAATTAAAGGAATTAAACAGCAGATTACATAATCTTTCGGTACGGGATTCCCTCACGGGATTATATAACAGGCGCGGACTGGACGTAATAGGAGGAGAGAGGTTTACTCATAATAAGAATAATGATTTCTTCGCTATTTTCATCGGAGATGTAGACGGTTTAAAAATAATAAACGATACCTATGGACATAATGAAGGGGATTACGCAATTAAAACCATGGCTCATATTTTACGGAAATCTTTTAAACCCTCAGATGTTGTATGCAGATTCGGCGGTGATGAGTTTGTCGCGATCATTAATAATATTCACAATGAAAATGATTTGATTTCCATAACGAATAGAATATATAAAAATATCGAAGAGTTTAATAAAACCTCCGACAAACCATATAATGTATCAATCAGTCTCGGCCATTCTTTTTTTGAGAAAGAAAAGTTTTCATCATTTTCGGATATGATAAAGCAGGCTGATAATGCATTATATTCAATCAAAAAAAAGAAGAAGCAAAATTATGTAATAATTAAAACTTAATTTGTGGGGCTTTCTCAATTTGCAATAACCTGCAATACGTTAAAATCGATTTTAAAATACCACGGAAAAAACGCAAGAATCATAATAACAGTATCCGCAATTCGTACCAAGGTCTTCGGCAGGGACAAAAATCAGCTGTCCCAGTCATGAATGAAGACGAGATATCCCGCACCCATTCCCAGGGTATCGTAGAAGAGATCTTTGTAACTGAAAAGATTATACCGTGCAAGATCCCAGAACTCTTTTAAAACACTGAAAATGAAAACCGTGGATAAACTCATTATGAGAGCTTCCGGGTCCGGGGAATTGAGCCTGTTATGAATCAGGTGATAGGAGGAACCTGTTAAGGCAAATGCTACGGAAAAATGCCAGAATTTGTCCACTCCGTACCAATCATCTGTCGGATTTTTCGGGTCGCTGTCAAAATCATCGAGTTTTTCGATAATGATATTCTCCTCCATTAAGGGCTGATAAAGGGTCTGTGCGACAATTGTATCGATAGTTTCCGGTGTGCCGGAAGGAAGTAAAAATAAAATAAATAATCCGATAGTCATTATTTCTCCTGTCTATTGTGAGTGGTTTTTTTTAGTTTTCTTAAAAATTGCACAAGTAAGAAAATACTAAAAACTGTTACTATTCCGAAAATAACCGCCAATATACTATCAACATCCAATCCTTTTAATTTCATGGCAACGACCATGGCTAAAATTGCCATTGCCATTAAAATACAAAAAATCAGCATGAGGGGTGCTGCTAATAATCCTATTTTCTTCCTTAGTAATAATGATATGCCGGTAAGGAGTAAAGCAGGTAAACAGATGGATAAATCGAGAGCATGGACCGGATTTATAAGTAATCCGCTTTCAATCACACTCGGCGGAATGGTGTTATTAACCATGGAAGGTATGATTTCGGAAAGCCATAGAAAGTAAAAGAGACCGGCGATAATAAACATAAAAACCGCGGCGGATGTATCGGGAGTCTTCCGGGTAAACCATTCTGCAATGGGCTTTTGGAGTGAAGTAATGATAAAATAAAGAAGGGAATAAAATGATAATCCCAAAATAAAACAATAGGCGATAAAAAAAATATTATAGTGGAGAGCAAAGGTGTAAATAGTGTAGGAATAAGCCAGATAGAATAACGAACCGCTCCATAGAAAAAGCCCCGCCTTATTCCCCCGGAAAGCAAGAAGTGCGGATATCATCAGCACCGGGACAACGACAAAGAGATTTACCATATCCTGTCCAATTCCCTGTGCTGCGTAGCTTGCAGTTTCCTGTGCATAGGTGCCGGGTATGAATATTCCTGCAAAACTCACAACCCCTGTGAGCAGAGCCAATGGGAAAGAGAGGAGCGGGATAGTGATGTCCTGTTTTTCTTTCATGATGATAGTATAGCCCAAAAATAATTATTTGAGCAAGGGGGGGGAGATTGATATCCCCGCCTGCTTGACATATCCCGGTATTCGAATAATTATTAACTATATATTTGTTTGTTTTTTCGACCTCTACGTTGTAATATATATCTGCCAAAGGAGCCTTGAAAATGCCGATTGTAAACACATCAACCTATCATCCTCCCTTTTTTTTAAGGAACGGACATTTACAGACAATTTTGGGAAAGATACGAAAAGTAAAGGGGATAGAGTATAAAAGGGAGCGAATGATCCTGGCAGATGGGGATTTCTTTGATCTGGACTGGTCGTATGCGGGGAAAAACAGTAAAAAAATCGCAATAATTTTGCATGGATTGGAGAGCAGTGCCTATAGTAATAATGTTCTGAACTTTGTGGAAGGTTTCAATAAGCGGAACTGGGACAGTGTGTCCATAAATCTCCGGGGTTGCAGCGGGGAGGCGAACAATTTTTTTTCATCATATAATGCCGGGAGTCAGGAAGAGATTGATGCAACAGTAAAACATGTTTTAAAAAAGTCCTATGATGAAATAACATTGTTGGGGTATAGTTTGGGCGGCAGTATGTGTATCCGGTATCTGGCAGCTCATGCTCATGAGTTGGATAAACGAATAAAGCGGACAGCCCACATTTCCGTTCCCTGTGATCTTGGTGCGAGCGCGAGAAAAATATCCGGGACGTATTATTTCAACTATTACCGGAATAAATTCTATAAAAAATATAAAGAGAAATTCACCCGGTGGCCGGATATTATCTCCCTGGAAAAAATTGAAAAGATTAAGGGAATTACCTCTTTTGAGGTGTTTGATACGGAATACACGGCTCCCCTTTATGGTTACAGGGATGCGGACCACTATTGGCGAGAAACAAGTTGTTTGCAGATGTTTCCGAAGATTAATATTCCTTTACTTATAATAAATGCAAAAGATGATCCTGTTTTAACCGGGGATTGTTTCCCCTATGAACAGGTAAAGGATAATCCGTACATTTTTCTCGAAACACCTGAATCCGGGGGTCATTGCGGGTTTGTGACGTTAAGAGGCGAATTCTGGCACATCAACCGGGCTATTTCGTTTATTGAGAATAAGGAGTAGCTATTTCCCTGCAAGTGTCACCGAGAGGATAATGACGCCAAGAAGAATTATGCAGCTCCCGAAAAGAAGATTTATTTTTTTCATGGATCCGGTGAAATTTTTATGCTTTAATCTTATTGCAATAACAACAAAAAGCAGCCACCATATTAAACTTCCGGTGCCTATTCCAGCGGCCAGAGCCCATGCTCCGGGAGAAATACCCTCGAAAAGTAGATCCAGGCGCAGGAAAGTTATGAATCCCGTGTAAACGGCGAGTTTTGTGGGATTACTCACCGCGATCATGAATCCGGTCAATACGGATGTGCCTAACGAAAGAACCTGGGGAAGATCTTTCGTCTGTTCCTTATTTTTCCTTAATAAAATTCCCAATCCCATGATTATAATTATGACAGATCCGGTTATTCTCAGAAAAAAAAGTTTTTCCAGTAAAAAATCCGAGATGAAACCGACTCCAAAGATGATTACTATGGCATACAAAAGATTCGCACCTACCGCCCCGAGGCCTTTAAAGAATCCCGGGTTTATATGCCCATGAAGCATGTCTTTGATTACAATAGCCCCCAGTGGTCCGGCCGGAAATCCGGAGAGCAAGCCGATAAATATGCCTTGTAGATACAGCACTGTCTTTCTCCTTTAATACATAGAAGAATTTGGGATTTTAATAAAGATAGTTATATTTCATTTGAAATGAGGAATAATAGCTTTTTTTATATCCTTATGCAAGGAGGTTTTATCTGTATTACTATAGGCGAAAATCGCAGGTTTTATTCCAAGATTTTCGACCCGTAACACTGAGCGTTGACCCGCATCTATTTCTTGATTCATAGATAATTTCCAGGTGTCAAGAAAAATATAGGTTTTTTGTATTGGGCCTAAGGGCCGTAGGCCAACGCTGTGAGGAATCGGTGTCACAGCGTGAATTCCTCCCTTGTACCTGCTTATACATGACAGCTGCAAATATTGTGCCTTCTTTTCTCCTTTCCTGTTTCTGGCTATCCAATATAATCTCTCATACAGGTAAAACGCTCCCCCCTCACGCCGTTTTTTTCGCATAAAGCAGTTTCTCCCGGGACAATTCTCCCAACCCGGATTCTATGTATTTTGGAAGCACAAACTCGATAAACTCCTGTTGTTTTACCGTTAAACCCGCTAAAATATCGGCTTTGGAAGCAGCCGCCCGCCGTTCCCTTCTTGGGATTATTTCTTTTAAGATTACAAAAGGTATTCAAACTACAGATGAAACAGATGTATACGGATTGTTTAACGATAAACTGACAGGTATATAACATATGTTCTCTTTTCCTTAAATATTCCGGTTTTTGTTTTAAGGTTGATAGTTTAATAATTGCTCATTTAAATATTACAACTTTTATGTTTACATAAATTCTCTAATCCAAATCCTTATACTATCTGTCTCCATCCGATTCCCCTTTTCTCGCCGGCATGGCCTTCCCAAAATCATCCGTAGTTCCGCCCCTCTTCAAAAAGCGATACTTTCAACAAACATGCCATAGATGAGGCCTCCTGTATTTTTCTCGTCCAGGATAATCTATTTTTCCATCCCTGTCAAGGTCAAGTCCCTGTCGGGATTTTCCCTCCGGTCAAAACCTTGACAGGGCTGAAAAAATAGATTACCCCACTTGGAAAAATTCTTACAGGAGGCCTCATCTATGGCAAATTTTATTTTCAAAAAACTTTCTTATCTTCTTCTTAACCTCGGATTCTCCGTGCATAATCTGCTCGGTCCGGGTCTGCTGGAATCTGCGTACGAAGGCGCATTGTGCGTCGAACTGTCTCAGGCCGGTGTTCCTTTTGAACGGCAAAAGGTTTTCCCGCTATATTACAAGAGCGAGTATATTGGCGCTTATATCGCGGACCTTGTTGTAGACAACAAAATCATTGTAGAACTCAAGTCGGTTACCAAACTCACCGCTGTCATGGACGCTCAAATTCTTCACTACCTTAAGCTTTCTCATCTTCCCGTCGGTTATCTTCTGAATTTTAATTCTCCTCGTCTGGAATGGAAACGGTTTGTCAACCAGTAGTATTGGGGGCGGAAGCCCCCTTTTTTTTGTTGACAAACCTATTTGGGCGTCTTTCTTTTGCACCTTCGAAACAACTATTTTTTATCATCCAAATCTTCTAATTTATAAAAAAAATACTCCGGTTTCTTTCTTAATTCTTCAAAATGATATTCTTGCGGTAAAATTTCTTCCGGAAATTCAAATTTAAAATTTTTGTGTTTATCGAAATAATCTTTATTTTTTTCATATTCCATACTATCAAGGAATATATTTGGAATAGTTTCTATTTTTTTTAAAAAAATGTTGTCGAATTTTAAATAACCATTTAAGGATAGATCTAAATACTTTAAATTTGTGGGTATATTTTTTATATTTAAATCAAATAAAGTATCAATTCCTATGCAATTTTCATCTACTTTTGTTATATTATTTAATGCGATAAATTCTAATTTATTATTGTTAACAAAATCAAAATCATTTACTTTAATGCTGTTACCCTCTATATATAATACTTTCAAATTAGTCATTTTTTTTATAAAATCAAAATCTTCAATACAACTGCA
>JAFGRV010000470.1 GCA_016934975.1 Spirochaetales bacterium
AATCTGTCATATTGAGACTGAGACGAAGATTAAAATCAAGCCCGCGTATTTGTTTACAGAGTGATTCTATCGAAATTTTTAATCTTTCAGGAGTACAGTTATATTCGCCGTTCTCATCATCAGAGAAGATGCTTGAAAGGCTTAACGAAATTGTCGAAACCTTAATCTCATTCCGTAAAATTTTAAGCTTTTCATAATCAAGGGTAACTCCGGATGTCTGTAATTCAAGCCACCTGAAAGGATGTTCCAACTCTCTATTCCACGTCGCAACACTCTCAAGAAAATCCATATTGAGGACCGGTTCTCCGGAACCTGTTAAAATAACCGTATTGCATCCGTTATCTCTGGCAAAACCAAGACGCGCCAGATAATCACGTTTATATAAATGCTTGAAACGGGTGTTTTCTTCTACCTGATTAATATATTCATTATCATCGTGGAGCCTGGATACACAAAACCTGCATTTATTCGGGCAGCCGGCCGGAACAACAATAGAGAGTGTTTGTATCTCCACAGGAATACCCCCTCACATAATAAGTTGTTTAACAGTCTCAATTACGACGATAATTAACTTATGTTATCAATTGCTTTTAAAACCGCTTCTTCATTCATACCGCAATAGTCTGCAACTTTCTCACCCGGTCCTGAATCTCCAAAGTGTTCTATCGATATAATCTGATCTGATTCTCTGGTAAACTTTTCCCAACTCATCCCAATTCCAGCTTCGATACAAATCCGTTTTGCTTCAGGTGGAAGAAGCGTATCTTTGAATTCTTTTGTCTGCTTAAGAAAACGAGATTGCGAAAGGACCGAAATAACACGTATGGAGAGGTCCGGTCGTTTTGATGCGGCAGAAAGGGCGAGGTTCACTTCCGAACCCGAAGCGATCATTACAAGATCCGGGTTCTGTTTTGTATCTTTCACAATATATGCTCCACGGGTAATATTCTCTTTCCATTGAGTATCATCTTTTTTATATACCTCAAGGTTTTGCCGGGTCAGGATTAATGCGGTAGGTCCGTCTTTATGCTGTAATGCCATTTTCCAGGCAAGGAAGGTTTCCTGCGCGTCTCCGGGGCGTAAAACCAATAGGTTGGGAATAATCCGTAATGCAGTAAGTTGTTCGACAGGCTGATGTGTAGGACCATCTTCACCGACATACACCGAATCATGTGTAAAGACATATATCACAGGCAGCTTCATAAGAGATGCAAGCCGGATAGCGGGTCTCATATAATCTGAAAAAATCAAAAATGTTGCCCCAAAGGGACGAATTCCCCCATGAAGTGCCATTCCATTCATTATTCCACCCATTGCATGTTCTCTGATACCAAAATGCATAATTCTTCCATGTGGTGAATTATGTAAAAAATCTTCCGCGTTTTTAATGGATGTATTATTCGAAGGACTGAGATCAGCAGAACCGCCGATAAAATTCGGAACAACCGGTGCAATCGCATTAATAACTTGACCGCTTGCCGACCTGGTAGCTAAGGCATCACCTTGCTTAAATTCAGGAGAAACCAATCCGGTCAGATCCACGGGTCCGAAAAATTGATTCCAAAGATGAGAAAGTTCAGGGTTTGCCTTTTTCCATGCATTGAATTGCTCTTTCCAGCCATCATAACGTTGTTTCTGACTCTTTTTACGGTTCTTGAAATAATCATATGCTCCGGGATGAACGAAAAAAGAAGAATCTTCGGGTACACCAAGTACCTTTTTTGTATCTCCTATTTCTTTATCTCCTAAAGGAGCTCCATGGGATTTATGAGAACCCTCCATATGAGCCGCACCTTTTGCAATAATGGAGTCGAGAATTATAAGGGAAGGTTTTGTTTTTTCTTCCTTTGCATTCTCTGTCATGGTTATAATACCTTGAATATCATAGGCACTCCCTTTTTGAACATGCCAGTTATATCCCTTAAAACGCTGGGCTACATCCTCTGAAAATGCAAGATCAGTAGATCCCTCGATAGTGATAGAATTAGAATCATAATAGAGGATCAATTTTCCAAGACCCAAATGACCGGCGAGGGATACGGATTCGGCAGTGACACCTTCCATCATATCTCCGTCACTTGCAAGGACATAGGTAAAATGATCGATAATTTTATGAGTATCGGTATTAAAACGGGCGGAAAGCATTTTTTCAGCGATCGCCATACCAACTGCATTTGAAACACCCTGCCCCAAAGGACCGGTGGTTGTTTCGACACCGGGAGTTCTTCCGTATTCAGGGTGACCGGGCGTATTTGAACCAAGCTGCCTGAAATTCTTAAGATCATCAATGCTCAGTTCATAACCGGAAAGATGAAGAAGCGAATAAAGCAGCATGCTTCCATGTCCGGCAGAAAGAATAAATCTATCCCGATCAATCCAATCCGGGTCCTCCGGATAATATGAGAGTATTTCTGCAAAAATAGTTGCACCCAGTTCAGCACATCCCAAAGGGAGTCCGGGATGACCGGAATTCGCCTTTTGTATAGCATCCATTGATAAGGTACGGATAGAAAGAGCAATCTGCCCGATAGCTTCTTTATCAATAACCTTTTTCACCTCACTCATATTTTTCTCCTTGTTACATTAATACTCTTTTCTATTATGTCAATAATAACATAATTACCATCTCGTAAAGCACCGGTATTGACACATAAACTATCACCGATGTGATCTATTCCACTTGACTCATGAATATGACCGCAAAGACAAAGATCTATGGAATAGTTTTTTATTATATCGCGGACCAATTCCGATCCGACATGCATTCCGCTCTTTGTAATATCCAACCTTGTATTCTTTGGCGGAGCATGAGAAATAAACACCTTTGTTTTATTCATGGAAATTTCAGAAAGCGCTTTTTTTAGAATAAGGTATGCTTCCGTATCAGAATATTCGTGGGGAGTGTGAAAGGGGGTCGGATTGCTTCCGCCCAAACCGATAAAAGCAATAGTTTCTTTAACGACACACTTGCCATGAATATTCAAACCTTGTTCTTCGAGATACGATAGCACCCCTTCTTTATCCATATTTCCATGAACAGCAAGGATATTCATATCTAAATTTACTAAAGGCCTTAATAATTCTTTAGCTTCTTTATATCCACCAAGATGAGTAATATCTCCTCCCAGAACGACAAGGTCGATATTTGCCTCCTTTTTTAAAATAAAAGGAATTTTAGCATTATCTCCGTGAATATCAGTGATACATAATAATTTCATATATAATCATAACGCAGATTTCCCCTTTTTATCTAAAAAAGATTAAATCTGCGTTATACTCCACTTATTTTCTCCGCTTAGAGCGAAACTAATTCTTTATCATGCCAATAATTGACTCATTCATAACTGCCGGAAATGCTGATATTGTAATAAAATATCGGCACTGTTTACTTCTTCTTCTTTTTCTTCTTTTTTTTACGAGTCTTTTTTTGCAGAGTATCCTGCTCGATATTCTCTTCCGTATTTTCACTGTCATTACTCGTAGTCGGTTCGACCGTTTTTTGAGTCTTAGTCGGTTCGTTTTGCACTTTTACAGACGACTTCTTTTTAATTACGGCGGCATTCGCAGCTTCCTGCTTCGCCTTTTTTCGCTGAGACGCGGCATTCTGCCACCCTAAAAGAATAGGAGAGGCAATAAAAATAGAAGAATAAGTACCGACAACAATACCTATTATAAGATTAAATGCAAAATCCTTAATAACTCCGGTGGAAAAAATATAAATAGAAACAACAGCTAACAGAGTTGTGAGTGATGTGATTAACGTTCTGCTTAAGGACTGAGTAATACTTGTGTTGATGATCATTTCCCGGTCCTGATCACGGAGGAGGGATGAATTTTCCCGTATCCGGTCAAAAACAACAATTGTATCATTAAGTGAATATCCTATAATGGTAAGAACCGCTGCCAGGGTTGCTGATGTTAATTCGAGCTGGAGTGTACCGATTACTCCGATCATTATAAATACATCGTGGATAAGTGCAGTTATAGCAGCTAAGGCATATCCAATTTTAAATCGAATTGTAATATACACTAATATCAGCACGATAGCGACAATAACACTTCCCAAAGCACCGAGTCGTAATTCCTGAGAAAAACTCGGACCGACAAACTCACTTTTCTTTATAAGAATAGTTCTACTCTCAAACTTATTGGCAAGATATTCCTTTATCCGGCCCTCGACTTCCTCAACTCTGTTAGTTTCAGATGAGTCATCCGAATTTGTATTCTCACTTGAGATAAGATCGTCTTCCTTAGCTTTGAGTATATACATTTGAGCCAGAGGATTATCTCCGATACTTTGTACGCTGATATTCCCCAAGGGAGAAAGAGCTTCTCTCACGGAATCTATCGAAGTAAAACTCTCATCACTTGTTTGAACAGGAACATGCACCAGAATTCCCTCATTTGCATTTAACGGCAAATTCTTATCTTTTGAAATTATTTTTAATGGCGAGACATCTCTATATCTATCGGTGATACTTACAGAAATGCCGGGTACGATGCGTTCCAGCTCCAAAGCGAGATCGGCGATGGTATTATAATTATTAAAATTAAGAGGTTCACCAGCCTGCTTCTTTATATCACCCAGTACATCATAAAGGGTGAGCTTGTTATCAAGTATGGTAATCTCGTATACTTTTTCCCCGGTATAATCGATGGTAAATGCCACGGGAGCAAATTGAACTTGAATATTCCAGCCGCCGGCGAAATCAATACCACTATTAAAACCATTCTGGAGGTAAGTCCCGGCTCCGAATCCAACCAGAAGACATATCGAGACAACAAACATGATAAATCTAAATTTTGTGAACGGAATTATCTTATTCATTTGGAAACCCTCCAACTCAAACTTAATCGTGTTGCCCCGAGCGTTTCAGTGACGAAGTCGAAAAGAAGGCGTGCAACAAACAGGGCTGTAAACATCGAGAATACAATTCCGAATATTAAGACAACCGCGAATCCCTGCACAGCGCCTTTTCCAAAGAAAGCAAGGGCGACTGCTGCTATACCTGTCGTTATATTTGCGTCCATAATAGTAAGAAAAGCCTTGGAAAAGCCCGCAGTAATTGATGCTTTCCTCGATTTCCCTATCATGTATTCCTCTTTAATTCTCTCGAAAATAATGACATTCGCGTCTACAGCCATACCGACGGTAAGAATAAAACCTGCAATACTCGGCAGTGTAAGGGTAAAATTAAATACTGATAACGCTCCGGCCATAAGAATAAAATTTAACAAGAGGGCAATATTAGCGATCACACCACCTCCACGGTAATAGATCAACATAAAACCGATAATCAACAAGATACCTAATAACATAGCATACAAGCCCTGCCGGATCGCATCCTCTCCGAGAGATGCACCAACCGCTTCCTGTGCGATAATTTCCAGAGGAAACCGCAAAGAACCTGTTCTTAAAATAAGGGCAAGGTCACTCGCTTCCTGATATCCGATTCCCTGGCCACGGACCTGAACTCTACCGTTCTTAATAGGTTCCGATATTCTGGCGGAAAACTTCACTTTATCATCGAGGACAACCGCAAGTATGTCTTTTTCATGTTCAGTAGTAAGATCTGCGAAAATTTTTGTGCCTTTATCTCCAAGGCTAAAGGTGACGGTCGGCCGCATTGTCTGAGGATCCTGCTGGACAGTCGCATTCTCGATATACTCACCGGATAAACCCGGCTCTTTCTCAATCACCGCAAAACCTGTTCTCTGATCAATACCATATTTATCTTTTTCTACAACTTGCCTCCACACTGTATCCAGTGAAAGAAAACTCGTATCTTTTAAATTACCATTTCTATCCAAATAATCATTCGGATGCTTTTTGATGTACTCTGTCAGGGCTTCTGTCCCTGCTTCATCAATTATATGAAAATTAAGTCTCCCTTTGCCCATGATAACGCCCCGAATTCGTTCAGGGTCAGCAAGGCCCGGAAGCTCGACAATTATCCGGTTATTCCCCTGGCTTCTTATCTGAGGTTCCGTAACACCGAACTGGTCGATTCTGTTATTAAGGATTTCCAGTACCTTTTTCATTTCCAGTTCTTTTTCCTCATCAGAAATTGTCCCCGGGGTTTCTTCATTTGCTGCAGTCGTTCCGGTTTCAACTTCCGTTGTTTCTTCCGCGGCATCCGAACCTTCTTCCACAACATCTGATCCTTCTTCTGCCGCCGGCTTCTCTGTCGGTTTCGGGAGTCCTGCTTCAAAATCAATTTCCATGGTTACCTTCATACCGCCCAGAAGATCTAATCCTGCCTGAAGAATTCCCATGCGAAGCTCTTTTAATCCGAGGATTTCCTTGCGCAGAGCGTCCTGCATCACCTCAAGCATCTTTGAATCGGCAATAAAAGACTTAAATAATGATGTCACCGTGTAATGAGCCGGTTTCTTTTCTTTTATACTTTTATAATATTGATCGATATTTTTCCTGAAATATTTAAATTCATTCGGCAGGAGAATATCTGTTATCTCTTCAGGAAATAGCTCCTCAATAATCGTTCTGTTAATTCTTATATACTTTTTATTTGCCGGTTGTGCATCGGGAGAATAGAGAGCCTCTGCAGTATTCCTTGTTCTCTTTGACAAAGGAATATCTTTGAATACATCGGGGTCATAAAAAAGCGGTCCTTCCAATATCGTATTTAATTCACTGACAATGGTATCCATCATGGTATCATCAATACTCATATCATCATGAAACCCTTCGATAATCCTCAACATCCTGTCAGATACCCGTTGTTTTAAGAAAGAATATTGGGTTACTTTCTCCTCCTGCTGTGAGGATTTTATCCTTTTAAGAAGAAGTGAGGCCTTTTTTACATTGCTGACCGTATAAGGTTTCAGTAACAGGTTTTCCAGGGCCTTTAGTTCATCTTTTGACTTATTCTCCACATAATCCCTGATATAATCTTTGGTACTTACAGAAAGTTGTTTTTTTTCTGCGTCTACCAAAACATACCATTGAAATGTAGGAAAAAGAAAAATGCCGGCAACAATGAGGGTTGCAAGAATAATTAAAAATCTGAATCGTTTACTCATCTTTCTGCTCCACTACTAAAAATTGGTTCATTTGTATGAAAAACAATGATAACGGCTTGAAATAATGGTAATCTCAGCTGTTCAATAACTACTAAAGCAATTTAACCTTACATACACAGTGTATCTATCTCATTTACTACACACTATATAATATTAAAAGAGCTTTTTAAGTGGTTACGGGACATCTTCGATTACTTTGATTCACCTGAGGCATCGCCCTGGGTTATTACTCCGGAAACCGCATCTTTATTAAATTCTATTTTGGTGTTTTCATCAACCTTAATGACAATTGTTTTCTCTTTTACATCCTGGACTGCTCCCCGGATTCCCCCGATTGTTACAATTTTATCACCCTTTTTGAGTGCATCGAGCATAGATCTCGTTTCCTTTTGTTTTTTTCTCTGGGGCCTGATGATAAGAAAATAAAAAACGCCGAAAACAGCAGCCATCATCAGAATTGTAGAAACAAGATTCATCATATTTCCGGATCCGCCTGCTCCTTCTTGTAATAATGGGAGGGTAGAAAATAGTTTATTCATTTGTACAACTTCCTTTTTTCTAAAAAATTTAACTATGTAAAATATCAGGTAACGTACCACATATTATTAAAAAGAGTCAAGGCGTATCTGAGACATAATTTCTTTTTATAATTGAATAAATAGAAAGAATTATGGTCCGGAAATCAACATCCTCATCTATGGTAATTCTGCTTTTAAAGACGTATTACTTTTACAATCTCTTCCGGCGGCTTTGATACTCCATATACCTTTTTAAGTTCTTCTATAGTAGGTACTTTTCTTTGAGCATGCTCATTATAGAGGGTAAGGACCGTATTAAAGTCTTCTTCTTTACCACTAAAGAGAGCCATACAGAGTGCCGGCTTGAACATTCCTTCCTCGGCAAGCTCAAGAATGCTCAATTTACCATATCTATTTCGTGAGATACCATCTACAATTGCAGTATCTCCCTGATATCCTACTGTAAATGCAAAATCTTCTTTGCTAATCATTTATATTAATACGCCTCCTAAAAAACGATTATTATGATAGTATGTTCCTTCCTGTAAAAAAACATGAAGGTCAAAGCTGATGAAAAGAACTCATCCTTTAAAGTTCCGCGTTCTTTTTCCTTAAAGAGCACTCGTTATAGTTATGTATTATTTCCGGATATTATTCAATATGGCAAAAAAAAAAGAATAAGGAAATGACATAGTTATTTAAAAGAAGTATAACGATACATAGATTTCATCCGGGTATAAAAGGAGTTAAAAAATGAGGGCAATTGGAATAATCGGCTATCATAACAGCGGGAAGACATATGTCGGGACAAAAATCGCTGCAGAACTGACAAAGAGAGGGTATAGCGTTTCTGCAATAAAGCATATTCATGGTTCTATGAAACACGCTGATAATGACACCAGTCATTACATATCTCATTGCAGCAACATAATCGGTATTTCAGGAGACCAGGTACTTACCATTGAAAATAAAGTCATGACCTTGCAGGAAAACCTTTTATCCATAACCACGGATTTTGTGATTATAGAGGGTTTTAAGGAGGCGGCAACCTTTCCGAAGATAATCTGTGATGTGCCGGAACAAGGCAGTCCGGATCATGATCTTAAAATCGCACATATTAATGCCAGGGAAATAACAGATGAAAAAATAGCAGATCTTTGTGATCTTATAGAAGAAAAAGCATTTTTTTTTGCCGGAACGAATTGTAAAAAATGCGGGTATTCAAGTTGCTTAGAGTTCGGCAAAGCTATTATTACAGGAAAAACACTTGAAAATCACTGTGCTTCGCTGCCCAAAGATATCCATCTTCGGATAAATGGTGAGGAGTTTCCATTACATTCCTTTGTGAGCAGTACACTTAAAGGGACGATTATAGGATTTATTAAGAATTTAAAGGGATATAAAGAAGGTAAAGTGACAATCGAGATACCCTGATCTCATAAATTACCCTGTTCCCATCTAAGTTGACTTTGAAAAAACTACTAGTAAACAATAAAGGCATCTATAGAACAGAAATTATTCTCTATTTCATAGATGCCCCTCATATAAAATAATACATTATCCGTTTAAAAAACTATCTTTATTTAAAAAGAAAATGAAAATCTACAAAAACCGTAAGCTACAAATGGAGTCGCACCTAAATCATAGGTCGGATCAAACTCTACCAAGGCCAATGAACCAACCCCTATTCCGAACCAGTCGGTTAACTTATAGGATACATTTAAATCGAGACCACCAACACTCCCGGTTATGGAGTCGTTTATGATTCCAACGAAGAAAAAAGCTCCGCCGAACAGACTCCCATGAAAAAGCAAGGAACCCAACTGAATTTCCCCGACAATAGTCGGCATTATAAGACTCTCTACGATAAAAGTATATCCCCGTATACCTGCTCCAATTCTAATCAATCCCAGGTCTACCATGTAGAGCAGCTGCAAATCAGGGAGAACAATGGTATAATCGAGCCAGACTCCTCCACTTTCGCCTGTATCAAATTGAATACCAACATAAGCGGGTATCGTGATCCCCACATCAAATCGTAATCCAGCGTAGGCACCAACAGAAAGAAGTGCTAAAAGCATAAAAATTAATAATGCTCTTCTTTTCATAAACTCTCTCCTTTAAGAATGAATATATAATATAAATTGTAGCACATTGCGGAAGAAAAAAAAAGTAATTATCATTATTATTTGATTTAAAGCTTACGGCTATAGACTATTTTACTTATGCGGGGAACCGGCAATCATGGTTAAAAAAAAATTAACATGTCAGATTCAAAACACTAGGTAATAAACTTTTTAAGCCAGGATGTTGCTTTATCTTCATCTGTAAAAGGCCGGAAAGGAAACATAGGTTTATGGGATCCTAAAAAATATGCACCGATTTTCCTGCTTAACAATACAGGTACTATCATTGCCATGGCACTTATCGGCGGCACTTCTTGTGAATAATCCGAGTAATGATTCTTGCTCTCATCAAGACTTTTCTCTGTTCGTATATCGGCTAAAAAAGGTCTTTTTTTTCCATTGCATAATTGATCGATTGCATGTACTGTTTCTTTTTTATTTGTAAGGGTATCCTTTATGCCTTGCGCCTTCATGATTGAGCGCAAGATGCCATCATCCCCCAACCAGATTTTTGTCCCATTACATTCTACACTTTTATTTTCCATTTATTATTCTATCCTCCCTGCCTTTAAAAAGTATATAAATCAATAATCTGCTGTCCATAAGAGTTGTTCTGAATCGAGGCTCGTACAAAACTAATTGCAATCTAAGGAATTCCCTTAGGACTTGGAAATACAATGGAATTCACTGAAAGGTTCCCGTTTTAAACAAAACATGCCGGGGGAGGCAGCTTTCTTTTAATAGTAAAAACGTCACATATATGGAATATTTGAGTTGCGGTTTTAGCCCGGGAAATGTTATAATACATCACAATAAAAACGGTAATTTTTACTCACCGGGAAAAAAGGAGATCGGGATGATAACAGATTATTTAAATAAAATTCGAAACCAGGAGAATCTTACACAAACCGAAGCAGAAAAGTGTTTGAATTTAATTTTTCATGAATCTGTAAAGGACGATGATATTGCCGAACTCCTTATCCTTCTGGCGGAAAAAGGAGAATCAAAAGAAGAGACTGCGGGATTTTCAGCATCACTTTTAAAAAATGCAATTAAGCTGGATCTTACAAGGGAGAGTATTGATTTATGCGGAACCGGAGGAAGCGGGCGGGACCGGTTTAATATATCAACACTTTCTGCCTTTATCCTTGCTGCCGGCGGAATGAAAGTAATAAAACATGGCAATAAAGGCTCCAGATGTGCAAATGGAAGTTTTGATCTTCTTGAAAAGATAGGATGTAATTTCGACCTTCCCGAAGAACGGCAAAAAGCGGTTTTTAATGAAACAAACCTCTGTTTTGTATTCGCACGAAAATATCATCCTGCCATGAAAAAAGTCGTTCCCGCGCGAAAAAAAGCAGCCCGGCGGACTATTTTTAATATTATCGGACCTTTATCGAATCCCGCACAACCCTACTATCAGATCATTGGTACGACAGAACATACTAAAGCAAAGCTTATAGCCCGGGTTCTTGAGGAATCCGACAGAAAAAAATGCCTTGTTATTGTCGGAGAACCCGGGATCGACGAGATATCCATTAGCGGGAAAACCACTATCTATGAAGTGGAGAATAAAAAAATAAAAGAGTACACCTTTGAACCTCAGGATTTTAATATTCCTTTAATTAAGTACGAATATTTACCCGGGGGTGATGCCGATACAAATAAAAAGCTTTTCCTCGATCTTATCGAAAATAAAGGGAATAATTATTTAAAGGATATGGTCTGCTTAAATGCCGGTGCGGCTTTTTACTGCGCAAAGGCGGATAAAACTATTGATGACGGATGTGAAAGAAGCCGCGAGCTCCTCGATTCAGGGAAAGTAAAGAAAATCTATGAGAAATATATACACCTTGCATCTCAATAACCTTCATACATCACAGCAGCCGTCTTGTTGCTCTCACACTCCTCCGTGAAGATAAAATCCAGGTCGTATAAAAGCTTTTTTCACAGTATTCTATTTAATATAAGAGAGAAAAAATACGGTTACATTTTTCTCCCTGAAACGCTGAGTTCGCGTATCTTTTTCATAAAAAAAGAGGTATGGCCTAAGCCTGCATTATGGACAACAGGAGAGAGAGGATTCTTTACAAAAAGATTCTATGTTTCTTCGGAAGTTACTTCCGAAGAAGTTGCCTCCGAGTTATTTTCTGTTATAGTTTCTTTGACTACCTTTGTATGTGTCTCGGCTGCACGTGCTTGTTTTTTAAGTAATGTTTCCTTTTTAGTGAGGGTCGCAACACAAATTTTACAGATTTCTACCTTCTGTTTATCAATCTCTTTTTCCTTTATTACTTTAACACCTGTACGCTTACAGATAGGACAGATACCTCTTCCCCTTTTGTACTTCTCGATAATACCTTTTCCTCTGCTATTTTTGGACATATCTTTATATTTACTCCTATAAAATAAAATTGGAAGATAAAACTTTGTTTTATCATACTCCTTTAAAATTAAATTGGAAGATAAAACGAAGTTTTATCATACTCCTTTAAAATTAAATTGGAAGATAAAACGAAGTTTTATCATACTCCTTTAAAACTAAATCGGAAGATAAAACGAAGTTTTATCAATATTCCTTTATCTGACTATAAAAAGTATAAATACTCACATTCCGATTAATCATGAGTATTCATATCTCATCATTATTATTATGAAGGCATACATTACTCTTTTTTTAACTTTTGGTCAAGTCTCATATCAATAAAACAATAATCTTAAAACAGAGGTGAACGTATAAAAATGGGCCTTTTACTATCAAAAGAAAGCCACCGCCGTTCAATGAACGGACTTTACAGGTGGTCTTTTACTGACCGGACCATATGATACGGAGGGAGGGATAAAAAGTATACTATCATAATAAAAAGAAACCTTGCAGGGAACTGATAAAAATATTATGCTTTTATTTTAAAAGAACTATTACTATATATAATAGAATATAAATGACAGATAACAAAGAATATCAAAACCAAAACAAAGAACTCCTTTTCGCATTCCGGTTTTTGGCGGAAGCGATTGATGCGAGAGATCCCCATACATTGGGGCATATGAACCGGGTTGCCCGGTTCAGCATGAAAATCCTGGATCAATCACCCTGGAAACACGATGATGACCTGAGAGAAAGGCTCCTCATCGCGGCTCTCCTCCATGATGTAGGTAATTTAAAAATACCGGAATATATTCTGAAAAAGCCCGGGAGTATGAGCATTCCGGAAAAAATGGAGATTGAACTGCATCCGGTGTACGGATTGACAATGTTAGGCAAGGGCATTCTTGCCGAACGCGTGGGACCGATTATCCGTGCACATCACGAAAGGCTTGACGGCACCGGCTATCCGGACGGTTTGCCGAAAGATGATATTCCCCCGGCTGCAAGGATTATTCATGTAGCGGATATTTTTGATGCATGCACATCCCCGCGGATTTACCGGCCTAAAAACAGGGTATTTAACGACCGGGAAGCAATTAAACTCCTTGTGGAATCCGCGAATAAAGGTAAAACGGATAAAGACATTGTTCATGCGTTTATCAAAGCATATAACAACTGCGACATCATGATGGCAAAAGCAGCTTCATATTCGGATATAAAAAATCCCCTTCTTCACCGCACTCAGGGGAACGATCATTCTCCTTTTCATAGTGCGGAAAAACATCTCTTAAAAGCCCTCACATTGGTAGAGAAAATGGAGGAGAATCCCCAGTTAAGAGATCCCGATTTCTGGATTCAAAAAAGATACAAGATACTTATCAGAATCGCGACAATCGCCAATCTGACAGGAAATCCCGCAAAAGCACTTTCCTATTGTAAAAAAGCAAACATATATACACCTGAGGAATCGCAAGTCGATCATATTTCCCTTCAACAAGCGATTGCTTATTACAATTGCGGACAAAGAAAAAAAGCCCTTGACCTGGCAAATGTCTTAAAAAATAAAAAAAAAGAGGATTGGTTCAAAGCAACTCTTTTTCATCTCCTCGCAGAGCACTCGTTAATTACAGGTCACCTGAAAGACGCCGAAATTTATGAAATTAAGGCCTTGAAATGTATTTCAAGAATGAAAGATAAACTTGGAAAAGATAGTTTACTCAGTCCTCTCGGGGTTCTCTTGCGGTGGTGGAATCCGGACAGGGTGAACTGGCTGGAAGGATTGGTAAAACTCACCTGCACGAAACGACACTGTTATATGGGATATGAATTTACTATTGAGCTGGCAAAAGTAACAGCGCATCAGTTTGAATTAACCGGAAACATGGAACAGCGGTCACAGGCACGTACCGAACTCGGGAGATTTTTATCGAATGCCGGAGAGTTCGATAAAGCCATCCCGATCTTACAGCGGGAATATCAGTTTGCCGCATTGATCGGGGAACACAGGATTGCAATGAAGCGTGCCGTATGGTTATCGGAAACATTTATGCGTCAGGCAGTCTGCACGGAAAATAATCAGGAAAAAGAAGAATTGATAAAAAAGGCTCATGAACCCCTCGATTCATATCTGACCCTCTTCGGGAAAGAAAAGCTGTATAAAAAGGATAAACCCTATATTGATATCGGGGTTATCCTGACGTTATGGTACGAAAAAAATTATAATCCTCTTACGGCACGATTACCGGGACTCATAAAATCAATAAAGCAGAGCAATACCATTTATTTTCTGGAGGCTATTGTTTTTTGTCAATTCTTACTCCTTGCATGTAAAAAAGATTCTTCATTGGAAGATTTTTTAGATCTCACCGAATTTGCCATGGGGTACAATATTACGATCAGAGAACTTGAGATTTACGCGGAGATGATACGACGATTTCCCCGGGTCCCGGAGGAAATTTCCAATCGGATACAATTATTACTCGGGCGGATGGGAGAAAAATGCTGGCTTTTAAGCCACCCCCTCTATAAAGAACTGCTTAAAAAAACATAAAGCATAATAGTTATTATTGAATCACGCTAATATTTCTTCATTAACGTTTCTGCCCAGGTGATAAATGTTTCCTTGTCCCTCGGGGCTTCTTCTATGACCTTTCCATTATAAAGAGCAACCACATAGGGTATCCATTCAATCGCATAGTCATTACAAAGCACCGGACACGTATCGACATCAACTTTAATAAAAAGGCCCCCGGGTAATGTTTTTGCAATATCCTCAAATACCGGGGCAAATGCCATGCAGGGCCCGCACCAGTCCGCATAAAAATCTACGAATGCAAGTTTATTCCCGGTAAGCGGATAAAATGTCGAGTCGTCTGCTTTGACAACTTCCCCACCCCCGCTTTCATCGACAGGTCCTTCCGCTACTTTGTCTTTCATTTCATCGTATTGTACGATCGTCCCGGTATTTAATGTGAAATAAGTAAAACCTGTTCCATCGCTGTAGGCTGATGTAATACGTGAACTATACGGACCAAGACCGGGCCATGTGGTTTCAGTAATTTTCGCCGGATATCCCGGATCGATTTTTGAGGTTTTTATATCATATCGAATATAATTTCCCGAATTAAGAAAAAAATAGGCTTTATTATTTTTTTTCCATGCAAAGGAGGCGGTAATCGAAGGTATGTAGGAATCCAGTCCGGGCCAGGATTTGTAATCCACATTCTTAGGATATCCCGGGTCAAGGGTAAGACTCGCTTCGGAAAATCGTAAATACCGGTTGTCCGATAAAAAGAAATAATACTTTCCGTTCATATAATTTAAACCGGTTACTATTTTATCTTTATACGGGAGGAGATCTTTCCAGTGTCCGGAGATCAACAAGGGATATTTGTTGGACATGGTTTCATCATCAACCTTAAAAATAACATAATTCCCGTCATTCAACAGCCCCAGGCCCCGGCTTTCATCATATCTCACTGCGCAGGTGATCTTTTCAATTACCTCCGGCGTTAATAAACGCCCGGTATTTTTTTCTACTTCGATCTCATACTCTTTGAGTGCCGAAAGAAACGCCGGCGCGGAGATAGTTCCCGCATCCTGATACAAAACTTCCTGTTCCGGGGTCGCCACCAGGTATGTAGGATAGCCTTCAAAATCATATGTCCATAATTCGGGATTCCGTTCACCATTAATCGTATCCCTGATTTGTACCGGAATAAAATTAGTATTTAAAAAATCAATAACCGTGCTTTCCTGAAGGGTCGTTTCTTCGAGATTCCGGCAAGGTCCGCACCAATCGGGAGCAGTGATTAAAACGAAGAGATTTTTATTAAGCCGGCGTGCTTCATCAAGACCTTCCGCATGTTTATAGACCCAATTGATCCCATCTTTCGATGTTGCCGTCCTTTTTGCCTTTGATCTTTTAAGAAAAACAAAGCTCATTTCTTTCTTAAATGTATAGGGGAAATAACACACGCCCGTGGCATCATTACACATCTGAACCTTGAACTCAAAAGGGACCCGGATTTTTTCACCATCTTCTCTTTTTTTCGTATTTTCCAGCCGCAGTTGAAAAATTCTCCTGCCTTTTATAATAATGTCTCCCTTAAATACTTCTCCCACAGGCTTTATCGTCTCCAGAAGAACCACACCCGAAGCATCCGGGATGGTAAACTCTGAAAGGATACTTGCAGATTCTTTATCCTTATGGTCTATATAGATATGATTTCCTTTCGGGATAATGACAGTAATATCGATCAATATGCTTCCTGTATCGGGAATTTGATATTCTTTCCGGAGTTGAATATCGATAGCTTCCGTGGGATTATCACCACTATAGACATAAATTGCCAACAATATGAGTAAAACGGTAAAAAATAAAATCTTGTTGTTTCTCATAAGAAACCTCCTGTTTAAGTGAAAATAATGTATGTTTGCAGGTGTGCGATCCTGATCCGTTATTCTTCAAGGAGCTTTATCAGCATGGCATCACCCCAGGCGGAAACTTTGACAAGAGCGAAGCGAACCGATCGTTCCACCTGCTTCCCGGTTCCTTCGGGAACAAAATAATTCTCTATACCATAAAAAATCCTGTCTCCCATAAAGGTTCCGTTTACAACCACGTCATCCTGTTCCAAAAAAGCAGAAGGTGAAAAGATTGATTTCACATTGTAGATGCCCTTGTTATCCGGGGAGAGAATAACACGGACCCGGGATTCCGATGGAGAAGGTGTATAGTGAGGGATACGTGAAATCGTATAATTAAGAATCACGTAATCCCCCTGCATAAGAGACCTGGGATCTACAGGCGCAAGTTGCAGCTTTATTGTTTTCCCTGTTGCAAGGTTCACCTCCAGAATGAAGACAGTGGCAATAATCCAGAGAAACTGAAAGATGATGAGTGCGGGGACAATATACTTTTTATATTTATTGAGCATGTTTTTTATAAACCCCCCATCGCAAACCGGCTATCGTTGCCAGACCGGCACACAAGAGTCCGAGAATCATGAGCACAAGGGATTTATGAAGAAGAAGCCAGACCAGATCATAGTATTTAACAAAAATAAAAGCACAAAAGAAAACAAGGGCTGTCTGTTTCATAAATTTTATATCGTATTTAAAAAAGATAATTATCGTA
>JAFGRV010000471.1 GCA_016934975.1 Spirochaetales bacterium
AAAATTCTTTACCCGATGTGACTTTTCAAATCCGCAACTTTCATAAAACGACAAGATTGCCGGCGTTTCGCCTGTCCCGACAAGCATAGTTTTATAGTCATTTTTGTAGAAATCAGAAATAAAATGTATCAATGCTCTGCCGTACCCTTTGCCTTGATATCTTTCGTATGTCGCTATGTTTTTCAACTCACAGATTTCGTTATTTATCCGAAGGACGACACAAATACTTTTCAAATCATCGTCATACAAAGCAAACAAGTCTCCCTTCGGTAAATACCTGTCAATCATATTTTCCTGCTCGTCTGCCAACAACAATAAGTCAAGGAACTGTTTTTTATTCTCGATAATTTTTTCTATTTTCATATTTGTCCTTTAAAGCTCAATAAGCATTACGCAGGCTATGCCTGCAACCCAAATAATTAATGTATCACTATGTTGCCCATTCATTAATGTTACCTTTTTCCCCCGGTCTAAAAATGGCTGGAATCTCAGAATAGGCCATTAAGCCTTTCTATTTTAAAAATCGGGAGACGAACAGATCTTTTTGTTTTATAAAAATAAGAAAGTGGGGGTGACCAAATGGCAATTGTACTGCCCCCAGTTTCCGTCCGATAGGTACCATACCTAATGGCTGATGGGGTTTATAAGAAACAAGGCCGGCATTTTTATTCTTCATTATTGTAAGCAGGTTTTTTATTGTGAGGTTCGCTTGTTTTACGGTAAATACCCCCATTTTTAGTTCCGGTACATCGTTTATATCTCCCAGCACAAAAATCGAGGAAGAACCTTGAGCCCGTAAATCCCGGGTAACTTTCACAGCTCCTTTATCATCAACGGAAATACCTTCGGAATCCCGGGCCCAGCCCGTGTTTACATCGATTCCAATTGCGGGGATAACATAATCTGCGGCATACTCACGGGCATTTTCATCAACCCATTTATTTTTACCTTTGTGATGCAGCCTGGTATTGGTGATTATTTCCACACCCATGGTTTCCAGAACTCTACGGGCACGGATCGACATCTTTTCACTGAAACCGGAGAGCACTCGTGGTCCTGATTGAACAAGAGAAATTTTCTTTTCAGGCCACATAGAAGCTATTTCACCGGCCGCTTCAACCCCGACAGGTCCTCCTCCGATTATAAGAAATGACTCTGCCTTTTCCACAATTTTTGATTCCTCATCCATGGCTGTCTGTCTCTCTGTCATGGATCTTTGATTTCCGTTTAGTATGTGCCAGTGTTTGTAACAGGAACCTGTTGATAAAATTAAAAAATCAAATTCAATGTTATCGCCGTTTTCAAGATTGATGGATTGTTGCTTTACGGATTTCAGGGTTGATTGAATATGCTTGACACCCTTGGGAAAGATTTCCTTATAGCTTTTTCGAATTGATTGCGAAATTGAAAGGGGATCGACAATAACCCGTAATTGTGCAAAGGGGACCTCAAAGTATTCCCGCGGTTCAACGAGAACTATTTCCATAGGTTCTCTTTTTTTGAGTAATGCTGATATCAATGTATTTCCGGCGACTCCGCCGCCAACAATCACAATTTTAGTCATTTTCGAAGTGACTCCTGTTTTTGTCTGAATGTTTCATCGTATTTCCGGAATTCCCGGACCTTGCTGCCTCCAAAATCATCGCAATCTGCGCAGGTTGTCTGTTTTTTCTCAAATCCGCACAACCTGACAGCACAGGTCTTTGTGTGGCCAAAGAGTTTTTCTTCATCTTCACAGTGACACCGTATAGTTGTCATTATGATTTTAAAGTGACAACTATAATAAAAAGAATATGACAACAGTATGGCAGATTTTAATGACATGCACAATAAAAAAAGGGGCTGTCTGATTTATTTATCAGACAGCCCCCCTGGTATGTGTCTCAATTCTATTAATTGCTCAAGGTCTAAAGCCCGAGGTCGATGATACAGGCGGCTCCGGGATATCCTGTCGGGGTTCCGACGATATCATACATAATGGAATAAAGATCGAGTACGTTGGGAGTTATCTTTGTTATTCCCGTGGATTGGCCAATCCAGTTGAGGTCAAAAAGAAAAGCTTCCCCGGAAGGCTCGACACCAAAGGCATGAAATCCTGAAATAAAGAGAATTTCTTCTGTTTCCGATATAGAGAGGATATTCACTGCGTATCCGCCATAGGGAAGGACAAATACATCCGTATCAACACCTTTGTCTCCAATAAGTAGATTCGGTTGAACAATTTGCGGATTATAGGAAACCTGAACACTAAAAGCACCGACCCGGGAATCGCCTGTATTACAAAGAAGCTCGGTTTTAAACTCCTTGCCAGCCAATTTTATGCTCAGTTTTGGTGCTATCCAGACGCCGCCCACCACATGATCTATGTTTATGCATTTTGTTGATGGTTCAACAGTCTCATTCACTGTCTCTCTTTCCATCTGTTCCGGTTCAAGCTGACATGACATGAAAACAATCAGCAACAATGAAAAAATGGTAATAAATTGTTTCATTTTTAACACTCCTTTTTTAGTAAAAATTTTGATTATAATAAAATTGAATCAATACATAACGATAATGTCATTAATTCAAAGTTATTCTTAGGGAACAGCAAAAGGACCAGGAAGTCATGATCATTAATCCTAATCCGAAGATAATTATCCTTAATATCTTCATCTGCATACGATTGTTATGATTCATAGATACCTCTTCCACATTGTAATGCATCAATATTATGATAAAAAGAATTTCTTGTCGTCCATCTGGATCCGGAGAGACACATTTTTTCTTTTTTTTCGGAGATCATCATGCAATAGAGGAAAAAACAATGGGATAAGGAAAAGACTACCTGAAAAGTCCGTTCCATGAACGCCGGTGGCTTTCTTTTGAAAGTATAAAGAATCACTATAAACAGGCTGCAATTCAATGGTGGAGATTTGTATTAGTTCTTATGAATTTGACAAATATAAATAAATCAAGTAAAATACCGCTTGTAGTATAAAATTTAATAGTTGATATGATCTTTTACATTCGTGTAGCAGATAATTAAAAAAAAACTTCAGGTCCAAATTCCGATCATTTTTCATCCGGTTATGGGAAATTGTGTTTTACTCTATAATAAAATAAGAAAACTTATACATTGAATGGAAATGAAAGATTTAAAACAGGGGAGTATATTTTTAATAAAAAAGTTTTTGGAGGAAAAGAATGAATACAATAATAAAAATTATGGCATGTGTTTTTATCATGGTATTATCTGCGACAATTGTCTTTGCACAGGCGAGAATCGGTGATCCGAATAGTAACGGGAGCATTGATATTGTCGACGCACTCATTGTGGCGCAATATTACGTGGGATTAACCCCGGAGCCTTTTGACATCAATTCCGCGGATGTGAACTGCAGCGAGAGTGTGGATATTGTTGATGCCCTTCTCATTGCTCAATATTACGTGGGATTGGTAACAGAGTTTGTCCAATGCGGCTTAACCCCTGCTCCGACCCCGGATCCCGGCGCTGTTGATTATACGGCATTAATACAAGATTGGGCCAAAAACTTGAGAATCGACTTAACGGGATATATCATAAAGTCGATAGAAAGTGACGATGTCAATCAAGTTCTTCCCGGATATGTTTTCTATGTCATTTACTTAAGACAGTATCCGGTAGCTTATGGACCGCCGGATGAACAATTGGGAACACAATGTATTGTTGCCATAAATAAAAATCTTGAAATCGAGAAAATCCCGGATGAAGATGAATTACAGATATTCTATAGGGATCATCAAATCGAATTAAACACACGGGAGAGATGTGTTACGGGGATGAAGGCATGGTTAGGTTTGAGCCAGGAATATAAAAATGACGGGTATTATACATTTCTCATTTCCGATGAAGATATTATTGTCACGGAACTTTTCGGCGATGTGGTGACCTGGGGAGTGAAAGGAGTCAGCAGGGTTGTCAGCGGCGGAGAAGGGGCGATTACCGCAGATATGATAATCGATTTATTCGGTTCCCTCGTGCATGTAAGTGAAGAGTATGAACTTATCAAAGGGATACGACCGATCTGTCA